>NZ_JAYWVC010000186.1:0-15110 GCF_036281785.1 Streptomyces chiangmaiensis
TACTCCAGCAGCACTGTGACGTTTTCCCTGCTCAGGGGCGGTTTGGGTAAGTGCAGTGGGCCGATTGACGGCCCGTGTTCTCTTTCCCGAGCCGCCCCTCGATCGTGTGTAGCCGCCACTGATAGTGGCAGCGAGCCGGGCAGCTTCCTGACGTGATCGACGAGCCTGCAGTGGAAATCTGGAACGACGAGCTCGAGGAACTGTTCCTGCGTACCGGCCACCGCTTCAGGCGCGTCGAGCCACGTCGCAGGATGCGTAACTACGGTGGGGGCTGACGCTCGAGAAGAACCACGAGGCGCGAAGGGCTGCCGCACCTCGTGGTGTGTCCGCCCAGCTAGACCCAAGTATCGAGCCACATCCGCGACCGCCAGCTGCCATGCCCAGCTGCCAGTGCGCCGCCGGCCGGGCGGAGACAAGAGGCTGGCCGCGCTGCAGAGCGGGCTGGCTAATTGCACGATCGTCAAGGCTGTTGCGGCGCTTGCCCGCTGTTCGTCGCATCTGGGCTGGCGTGTCGACGACGCTGCTGTTTAGGGACTCGTGTGGCATTCAGGGCGTGGCGATGCATTTCCTTGCCGCTCTCCAGGATGTCGTCCACGATGCGCTCCAGGACAATTGCCTGTCGTTCCTTCGGTAGTGACTGAACGATCCGCTCGGCGGAAAGAAAATACCCGTTGAGTACAGGCTGATCAAAGTACTGGTTCAATTGCTGCAGTGCGCGCTCGTAGACGTGCATGTACGTCTTACTCAAGTAGCCTGTGAAGGCGCTGCTCACGACTGTGACCGAGCCAATGAACAATCGGTCACCCTGGCTGTTGTACTGGAACGAGGCGACGAAGCAGACACCAATGATGAGAAGGCCGACGGTCATGGCGACCAAGCTGCTCGTGAACGCCTTGTCGGCCTGTTGGGTGGCAATGCCGTGGTAGCGATCGAGCAGAACCCGGTTGAAGTTCACGAGGCTCGGCAATTCTGTCCTCTCGCGCAAGCGGTCTGCGGCATCCTCCAGCGCCTTGATCTCCCTCGCCTTGGCTTCTCCTCTGTGCTTCATGTAGACAAAGAAAATACAAAAGGCAACGAACACCATTGCTGTGACCAGCGTCACGAAGGTGGGGGCGAACCAAACTGGAAGTGCCGTACGCCTCTTGTCTTCCGGGCTACCGAACTGGCTGTTCCAACCAGCATTCCATACCCATGCCACCCCGCCCAAAAAACCGACCGTCAGCACGACCATAATTCCGCCCAAGATTAATTGGGCTTTTCCCTGGAAGAAGGAAGAGATGGCCATGGACTGCTGGTCGCCCTCGCCCGGTGGATAGCTGTATCCGCTGGGCTCATACCCCGGGGGGAAGCCGGGGTAGCCAGTAGGTTCATCTGTCAAGTCGGCCCCGCTTGTGATTAGGCGCCACTACCGTGTGCCACCGGATGTTACTCACATCCCACTGGTGCGTGCGGCCACAACCTGCATCAGGGGGTTTCCTGTCCCGCGCTCGACCGGACGGCACTGACGGCAGCCGTTGACGGCAACAGGAGTGCACGCTGCCGTATGAGGGAAGGCATCCGCGCACCTCGCAGGCCAGGACGGGAGCCCGAGAGCCCGACCCGAAGGCCGGGAGGGGGAACTTGTAAGGCTGCGGTCGCCCGCCCACCGACTCGGTTTGCCCCAGGCGTCCCCCGGCAGTGCCGGCTGCCAGGGAAAGGGCAGGTCGCAGGGCGTGGGCGGAGCCCGCTGTAAGTGGGCTAGCTGTGCGCTGGGCTATCCGAGGGTGGCCAGCAGCAACGGCCAGGACGGGGAACCGGGGTCCACAGGGGTTAATTCGGCCGGACTCTGCCCACGTACGGACTCCGCAGGTCACGCGCGTGATCGCCCAACCTCGCTCCGCGCGAGGTGCTCTGGGCGCTGGTCCGGCGCGTGGGACGGTGACGGAAAATCCGCGCAGATGCAACCGGCGGGCACCCTGCCGAGTCCTCCACCACGTCGCGGACGAGCGGCCCGACATGGAAGGAGATGCCACATGGCGCGACAGCGCGCGGAGCGCGGAACCACGGAGGGTGAAAGACAGCGGCGGATACGCCGGGCCACCGTCGCCGGTGGCATCACGGCCACCTGTCTCGGGGCCGCGTCCGTCGTCGTCGAGGGCGTCAAGGGGGCCGCCCACGGCATCACCTGGTTCATCGTGGTGCCGCTCACCGTGGGGTGCAGCGCCTTCGCCGGCTGGGCGGGGGCGAGGACCGGCCGCGAGAACGCCGTCCGCACGGAGACGCTCGGACCCGGTGAGAGGCTGATGGGCACCTACACCGTGCGGCCGCCGTTCACGCCCGGGCGGGGCCCGACCCCGTACGAGAATCCGCCCTTCCAGCTGCTGCTGACCTCCCGGCACCTCCAGCTCTGGGAGCACTCCAACCTGCTGTGGGCTCACCCCTGGGCCGAACTGCGCCTGGCCGTCGACGGGCCGCGCCTGAAGATCTACCACCGGGGCGAGGAGGCGGGCTTCATGATCCTCGAACCCCCGGGCACGCCCCTGGAGGTCCAGCTCGCGGCCCGCCGCCTGGGCGCGTCCTGACGGCGACTGGACCTCCGCCTGAAGGTCGTCGAGCCCCCTGATGACGAAGTTGGGCTTGCGCTCGGGCTCGGCCGCCAGGCTCAGCCTCGGTGCCTTCTCCAGCAGGGCCGTCATCGCACCACTCTCCTAAAGTGGTTGTCCAGCGCGCTCACCGAGTCCACACTCGCTGGAACTCTTCGGCCGGGATGGCCTCCAGCGGATCCTCTTCAGGATCGATCGCTTGGTCTGTCAGGAAGCCGTGTTCGTCCTCCAGGTGCTCCCAGCTGTATCGGTGGAGTTGGCCGGTCGAAGTCAGCTCGGCTTGCTTGATGACGATCAACTCGCCGCGGTCAGGTACGGCCTCGATGTACCACAAGCCGCCCTCCTCGTCAGCGTGGTGGAAGTGGTGCCGCAGGGTGGCGTCCTCATCGGGTGCTCGGAAGTACGCCACGGTCTCTGCTTTGATGCGCTCCAGGTCAACCACGGGGCCATCGTGCCAGCGAGTGCATATGGCTGCAGGCGAATGCGTACCGAGGATCGCCCCGCGGCTCAGCCGTACGAAGCGCAGGAGTTCACGGACGATGCCTGCGTTACCCATCGCCCAGCCGGTGCACGGTGCGAGATCACTCGGGGTGGCCCGGTGCCCGAAGTTCGACCAGCGAGCGCCGTCGCTGTCCCGGATCGCGCGAGCGGCGAGGTCCGCGACGAGGACGGAGGCGAAGTCATACGGGTCCTGCTGTTCGGCGATCCGGTCACAGGCCAGCGCGAGGACTCCCGCGGTGCCACAGCAGCGGCCGTTGTTGTCCCAGAAGCCGGGGCGGGGCCGCCCGGCGCGTTCGCGCGGGTCAGTCGTGGTCGGTCGTGACGGCGACGTGCCGCCAGGCCTCCATTTCCTTCTTGACGCCGGCCAACTTGGCCTCGAAGGCCTGGACGGTGTCGCTGCCCAGTTGCAGGCGCAGCGGGGGCTCGGCGGCCGCGGCCATCTCGACAATGGCCTTGGCGCCCTTGACCGGGTCGCCGGGCTGGGTGTGATTGGTCCCCGGGACGGCATCGCGCATCGCGCCGGAAGTGGCCGCGTAGTCGTCGATCACGTGGACGCCTGTGGTCAGGCTGCTCGGGTCCAGGAAGTCGGTGCGGAAGAAGCCCGGCTCCACAATCGTCACATGCACACCCAGCGGGGCGAGTTCGTCATGGAGGGCCTCGGTGAAACCCTCCACGGCGAACTTCGTTGACGCGTATACGCCCCACCCTGCAAAACTGACGAAGCCGGCGATGGCGCCAATGTTGATCACGTGGCCGGAGCGCTGGCGGCGCAGGACGGGCAGGACGGCGCGCTGCACGGCAAGCACCCCGAAGACGTTCGTCGCGTAGACCGCGCGGACCGCGTCGGCGTCGGCCTCCTCCACTGCGGCGAGCAGACCACTGCCGGCGTTGTTGACCAGAACATCGATGCGGCCGAAGCGCTGAACGGCGGCGCTCACGGCGGCCTCGATCTGGCTCTGATCGGTTACGTCCAGCGGTACCGCCAGCAGGGCATCGCCGGCGTCGGGGAACTGCCTGCTGACGCTTTCCGCGCTGCGGGCGGTCGCCACGACCTGGTGTCCTGCGGCCAGCGCCGCGCGGGTGATGTCCGCGCCGAGGCCACGGGACGAACCTGTCACAAACCACACACTCATCGATTACTCCTTCAATGCTCTCCGGCTTCATAGCCATCGGTTCTTGGACGCCGGCATTGCGGCCTCCTTGGGTGTTGCACCGGGGCGGGTGGTCCGTCCCCGGGCAGGACATTCAGACAAACAATCTTCTGAGGAAGGTGTTTACCTATACGTTTTTTGAATTCGAGTTCCGTAAAGCTGTCCACGTTCTCCGCAACAGCGATCGCGTCCGACAGCAGCGACCGGGGACAGCGGCTGCCGTGATACATCCGACGACGACCACGGCAAAGACCCGGCCTGGCACCTGAAGGAACCGCTTCCCCTGGCGCCCGAAGACGTCCGAGCGGCCTCGCGGCCGAGGCGTGGGAGACGACCCTGGGGCCACACCGTCCGGCGACGGAATCGGCACGGCACCTGACGAAGGGTGCGGCGCGCACCGGTGCGAGGTCCGGTCAGCGGCCTGACGGCGATCCGAGGATTCGTCGGGTCAGCAGCGCGCTGCCGACGCCCACCAGGACGGCTGCGGCGGTCCACGCCGGGTGCCAGGGGTTGAGCCCGAGGGCTTGGTCGATCGACCAGCGTCCGGGTCCGGTGAGCGTCAGTACGGCCGGCAGGATGATCAGCACGAGCGGGTATTCGTAGCCGTCGTTTTGCACCCAGAGCCCGTTGTGCCGCTTGACGGTGACGGCGACGGTCATGACTCCCGCTGCGATGGTGGCTGCCAGGGGGGTGAGTGCTCCTGTGCACAGCAGCAGACCCGCGGCGATCTGTCCGCCTCCCGCGGCGGCCGCGGGAGCCGGCCGCCGCGGAACCCGTCCGCTGCGAACTCTGCCGCTCCGCCCTCGATCCCGTGGCCGCCGAGGCGGTGGCTGACCTTCTGGATCCCGTGCCCGGCGAACAGCAGGCCGACGGCCAGCCTCAGGATGAGCAATCCGGTGTTCATCACACTCTCCTCAAGCGTGGGTAGGTGGCGCGGCAGCGCTCGGTTGCCGGTGCGTTACAGGACGAAGCAGGCGTCGAAGATCTCGGGGGCGGCCTCGGGGGTGAAGCCGCGGGCGGCACGCCGCTGGCGGTGCTGCTCGGACTCGGCGACGGCCTGCCCGAGGAGTTCGGCCTGGCGGGCGCCGGAGATGCTGGGCTTGACGGTGGCCTGGTAGCCGCCGAAGTGCGCCACCGGGCTCCATGCCGGACTGACCGGCGGGAGTTGCTCGTCCAGGCCCTCGTACTCGCCGGTGGCGTAGACGATGCGGCCGCCGGTGACGGTCAGCAGCGACTCGAGGTGCGGGATGTCCTGCTCGGGGACGGCGAAGAAGTCGTCGGACAGGATGGCCAGGTCGGCGTAGTAGCCGGGGGCGAGGATGCCCTTGACGTTCTGCCCTCCGGTGAGCTGGGCGCCGGCCTGGGTGTACATCTCCAGCGCCCTCTCCCGGGAGACGCGGTTTTGGGGCGGGTAGATCGTCAGGTCGCCGACGGTGCGGCCGGCCACCAGCCAGTGCAGGGCGACCCAGGGGTTGTAGGAGGACACCCGGGTGGCGTCGGTGCCGGCGCCGACGGTCAGGCCGCGCTCCAGCATGGCGCGGATCGGCGGGGCCTCGGCGGCGGCCCCGGGGCCGTAGCGGCGGACGAATGCCTCGCCCTGGAAGGACATGCGGTTCTGGACGGACACGGCGCCGCCGAGGGCGGCGATGCGGTCCAGGCTGTCGCGGGAGACGGTCTCGGCGTGGTCGAACAGCCAGCGGTTGCCGGCCGGGAAGAGGCCCTCGGCGGCGAGCTTCTCGAACACGGCGAGGTTGCGGCGGATGGTCTCGTCGTAGGTGGCGTGCAGGCGAAAGCCCCAGCCGTTCTCCATCAGCAGCCGTACGGCCTGCTCGAACTCAGCCTCGTACGGGCCGAGTTCGGGCCGGGGCTGGGTGAAGTTCTCGAAGTCGGCGGCGGCCCAGGTGAGGTTCTCGCCCGCGCCGTTCAGGCGCAGCCACTCGTCGCCGTCGCCGGGGCGGACCATGCCGATCCAGCACTTGAGGTCGTCGATCTCCTGCCCGCCGGTCTGGGGGAAGAGGTGGTAGGCGATGCGCAGGGAGAGCCGGCCTTCCCTGGCCAGGTCGATGACGGTGCCGTAGTTGTCGGGGAAGTTCTGGAACCCGCCGGCGGCGTCGATGGCGGAGGTGAGGCCGAAGCGGACAGCTGCGAAGCCCAGAATGACCACGTTGCCGGTCATGTTCGCGGTGAAGACATGGCCCAGGCCGAGGTAGCTGATCGCGTCGATGAGGCCGCTCACGACCGTCAGGACGGTGAGTGAGGCCAGCAGTGGTTCACGACGGTCCGAGCCGTCCGCCGGCCGAGCGCTTTCGGTGTTGCTGGGATGCACGGTGTCTCCATGGAGCCATACCGGGCCGGGACGCCGTCTCCCGCGTCCCCTCGGGTGGTGTCCCGACCCGGTAGCGATGCGCCCTGTGGGGGCGATTGGTGAGCAACTCAGCCGGCGGCGTGGGCACCGATGACGGACTGGGCGTAGACGACACCGAGGCCGTAGGCGCCACAGTGCTCCTTGACGATGTCCATGACGTCCGCGTAGGTCTCGCCCCGGGCCCAGTCGCGCTGCAGCTCGAGCATCACCTGGATCCAGGTCACCGGGACGGCCCCGGCATTGACCATGCGCTGCAGGGCGTGCTCGTGGGCAGCAGGGGTGATACCGCCGGAGGCGACGGCCACCACGTACACCTCATAGCCCTGCCCCAGCGCGGACAGCGCCGGCATGACCAGGCAGACCTCGGTCCACAGGCCGGACAGGACGATCTTCTTGCGGCCGGTCGCCTTGATCGCGTCGACCACGGCCTGGTCCTCCCAGGCGTTCATCGCGGTGCGGTCGATGATCTCCTGACCGGGGAAGACGGCCGCCAGTTGCGGCAGCAGCGGGCCGGAGAAACCCTCCGCGGCGACACTGGTGAGCACGGTGGGTACGTTGAACGTCTTCGCGGCCTTGGCCAGCCCCACGGTCGCGTTGATGACCGACTGACGGTCGTCGCTGGCCACGCCGAGGAACATCTGCGGCTGGTGATCGACGAAAAGGAAGACTGAGTTCTCGGGAGTGAGAAGGGCCGGGCTCGGGGCAGCCGTGACGTGGTGGAAGTTGAACATTGATGGTGCTCTTTCAGATATGCGGCGGAGCCAACTGATGCTCCGATCCAAGTTCGAGCGATTGCTTGAATGCTTAACGGATTTGCTGGCTATGACGGTCGAAGTCCAACGAAAGTCGGAGACCGCCACCATCGCTCCGAGAGATACTTGAGGTGTGGAATTGCGCCAGCTCGAGCACTTCGTCGCCGTCGCCGAGGAAGCGAACTTCACCCGTGCCGCGGCACGGCTGCACGTCGTCCAGTCCGCGGTCTCCGCCACGATCAAGAGCCTCGAGCGAGAACTCGGCATGCCGCTGCTGGACCGCAACTCCAAACGCGTGCTGCTCACCGATGCCGGTGCCGCCCTGCTCCCGCGCGCCCATGCCGCTCTCGAGGCCGCCCGAGAGGCCGTGGACGCGGTGGCCGAGGCGCGGCGGACTGGGCGGCACACTGCGGCTGGGCATGATGACCTCGGTTCGGCCTCTCGACGTTCCAGCGCTCCTCGGTGAATTCCACCGGCGTCATCCTGGCGTGCTCCTGCAGATCAGCGCCGTCCCCACCGGCTCCCAGGGCCTGGTCGACGCCCTCCTCGAACGGCGGCTCGACCTCGCCCTCGTCTCCCTGCCCGGACCACGCCCGGCAGGCATCACGCTCACCGAGCTCACCACCTCGGTGCTCGACCTCGTCGTGCCGGCCGACCATCCGCTCGCTAAACGCCGCACCGTGCCGATCACCGAATTTGCCGGCCTGGACTTCGTCGACTCCCCCGTGGGCTACGGCAACCGGGCCGTTGCCGACCGGGCCTTCGCCGCCGCCTCCGTCCCGCGCCGCGTCACCGTCGAGACCACGGACCTCGCCACCAGCGTGGCCTACGTCCAGAACGGCCTGGGCGTGGCCCTGCTGCCACGGTTCGCCGTCAGCGAAGAGCAGGGCGTCGCCGCGCTGACCGTCGACGACGCCGACCTGGACTGGCGGATGTTCCTGGCTGTCCCGTCCGAGCGCACGCCCAGTGCTGCGGCACGTGCCATGATCGCGTTGGGGCGCGAGTTCCTCGCCTGAGCGGGTCCGTGCCGCGCCGGGTTCCGCCAACGACATGCCCTTGACGGACAGTTCCTCGCTCGCCGCGTTCGGCGCGCGGTGTACGGCCCGAGTGGTCGCCGGCGCCACGCGCCGGATTGTTCCGCACCATCATCGGTACCCCGGCCGGGACCAACGACCTCCTGACGGCCTATCAGGTCGATCAGCCGGCCCTGGGACGACAAGTCCTGGGCGGATGTGCTCACCTCGCCCGCGCCCGCGCCCGCGCCCGCGCCCGCGCCCGCGCCCCCTCCCGACCGACTGCGGCAGCTCGTGCACCTCGTCCACGCCCACCTCGAAGAGTGGTGGGACACCAAGGGACACAACTGGCAGTCGGCGAAGATGGGACAGCGACTTCCCTGACCGTCTCGCGCCGGCACGCAACGGCGCTTGCACCCTGCGAGGGCCTTGCGTGGCAAGGTGGGGCAAGGCGTCAGCAGCGATATGTGCGCGCTGGTCAGGATGTGTCACGCGCGCGGCCTGTAAAGCTGCCGGCCATTCCGCGAGGCTGACAGTGTCGACCTGTTGAGGGGGCTGGGCCGGCTGGCAGTGTGGTTGACGTACTGCAGCCACTCCGAGCGCCGTTACGCCAGGGCGCCGTAGTGGGGGAGGCGAGGCCGGGCAAGGACGATCCTTGGCACGTCCAACGTCGGTTCGTGTTGTGGTGCCCGCAGGCACAAGAGACAGCGCCCGCTGATGCCTGGTGCACCGGGCACCGAGTGCTGGACGTCCTTAGGGGGTGAGGCCCGGATGACTCACGGTGTGCATCAAGTGGCGGGTGAAGCAGGGGCGTTGTTCAGAAACGGGGGCCTGTTTTGCCGACCGGGTTCGTTGACCGGGTTGAGCACATGAAGTTACGGGCGCTTCTTAGGGCGGTGATCGAACGGCGCGGCGGTCAGGCCATCGTGATCGACAGCGTTTCTGGGATGGGAAGGCCCGCGCTGCTCAGGGGATTCGAAGAGGAAGCGGGGATTCGCCAGACGCCGCCTCGCCGGCGACCACCGGCCGCGCCGCACGCTCCACTGAGTACGCCTACTCATGCCGACCCGCACCGAGCCGGGGACGATGGGCTGTGTCGACGTACAGACGGGAGGCGGGGGCATGGGCAGATTTCTGGGGGCGGTGGTGGCCGTCGTGGCGGCGGCCGCAGCACTGGTCTTCGCATACGTGGCGGGGGCACCGCCCGCGGTGGTATTCGCCGTCGGGGCGGGCGTGCTGAGCCTTCTGTGGCTGCTGCTCCTGCTCACGCTGCCCTGGAACCTGTACTTCCGCGCGCATGCGGTGCTCGCCGAGATCGCGGTGAGCCGTGAGAAGGGCATGAAGGTCTCCCCGGCCCGGGATGCCGAGGCCGCGCACATCGCCCGCACGATGCTCCGGGCGGCGGTCGCGGGTCACGTCCTGACGGCAGCGGTTGTCTTCGCTGCCACCTGGGCGACAGGCGAGTTCACGGGTTACTGGTTCGCCGCGTTCTTCTTGCTGAGCACCTTCTTCCGTCCGGCCGGCGCTTACTTCGGCCAGCTCCGGCGGCGCCTCGGCACCCTCCTCACGGACGTCACGTATCCGCGGGACGACGTCGTTGAGCTGCACGCCCGGCTGAACCGCGTCGAGGCCGGGACGCGGGTCCTGGAGGAGAAGGCGGAGGAACAGTACCGAGCCCTCGCCGAACTGCGCCGCACCATGGACGCGCTGGCCATGAGCACGAACGAGCGGACCGAGGAGTCGGACCGCAGGATCCTCGCGCTGGGCAGGGAGTTCGAGTCCACGGTGAACCGTCTCACCGACAATCAGGAAATCATCGCGGGCGTGAAGGCGTTCCTGCGCCTGCTGCGCTCCACCGACGCGGCCGACGGCGCCCCGGCCTCCGGGTGACCGGGGCCTCATGGACTGGGGTCGACTCGGAGACCTTGCGCCGGCTGTCCGTGACGCACTGTACGGCGGTTTATGGGGCAACAGTGGGGCAGCGAAGCGGTGCTGGCCGGGGCGATGGTGCCGTACACGCGCATCCACGTTATGCAGACCTGCCGCCGGTAAGCGGCCAGGCGTTGCGCCAGGCCAGGCGGTGGTCGAACCTCTCATCAGCGTCTCCAACGACACCCCACGGGCTCGGTGACACCACCCCCCAGGTCATCCGTTCGACAGGGGGGAACAGTCATGCCGGGTCCGGAGGCCAGCGGCCCTTTTGCAGGACCGCGAAGAACATAACGGGGGGCACGCTGGTCACGCCTCAGATTCGTGCCACCAGTCCAGCGGCTCTCCGTCCGGTCCGAAGACATTGCTGAATCCCCATTCGAGCAGCACGCTCACGCCTGCGGCCCACGTTTCCATCACGGCCTCGACGGCGGGGAATCCGGCAGCGGCCGGCACCGTCACCACGATGAACCGCCGGTCGGCAGGCGCCTCCACCAGGCCCCCCAGGGGGGTGAAGGCGCTGATCAGGGATTCCAGCGACTCAGCAGCAAAGGGCGGCTCGCCGAACGCCTGGATGCAGAGGTTCGGGCCTCGCCGCTCGACCTGGAACAGACCATCGGCATCGATCTTCAGCAAGTCCCCGGCCGCACAGCCCTCGACCATGCCAGGGCTACCCATCAGTTCGTAGGTGCCGGGACCGACCGCCCTGGCAGGGAGTGTCTCGAACACTGGCCTGCCGGAGCCGGCAAGGCCGGCCCGGAGTGCCACATGACAGTAGTTGGAGTGCGCTGGGCTCTCGATGCTCATGCGAGGATGCTCGCAGAGACTGTCCGAGGTCGGTGGAGCGGCCTTGGGCTGGAGCGGCTTCGGCGCGAGTGATCATGGCCCCGTAAGCTTTCGGCGCGTCGGGCAGGTAGTGGACCTGCCTGGTAATGCACGACGTTGGGGCCATGACCTTCGAGGCTCGCGCCAAAGTGCCTAAAGCCGTGGAGCCGACCGCCCCAGCCCCAGAGGGTTTTCTACCTCGGCCCGCACGCCACCGCCGCTTCACGCGAGAGACGGCCATCGCCATGGCCGTTGTCACCACGGGGCTGATCGGGCTCTGCATCGCAGTGATCCTCGGATCGGCGGCGGGAGCGGCCTGACGTCACTCAGCCGCTCCCTCAGGCGTTGCCCTCCAGGGACACCAGGATCTTGCGCAGGGCGTCCGCAATCCCTGCCCGTTCCGCCGGCTCCAGAACAGAAAGCACATCCCGTTCCAGGGCGAAGTGCCGTTCCACCAGGCGGTCGAAACTCACCCGGCCCTCCTCCGACAGACGGACCAGAGTGCTTCTCCCGTCGACGGGGGAAGGGCCGCGCTCGATCCACCCTTCCCGCTCCAGCCGGTTGAGTCTCCCCGAAAGGCCGGCGGAGGAGACGGTCAGCGCCTGGCGCAGCTGCCCGGGCGTCAGCGCATAGGGACGGCCGCCGCGGCGCAGCGCCTGCAGCAGATCGAAGTCCCCGACATTGGCAATAGCCAGGCCGCCCGGGCGGCGCAGCCCGATAGCGAACAGTTCTTCCAGCAGCCGAGCCGCACGCAGAAGGCGAGCGATGACCTCGCTGGACGACACGTCCAGTTCCGGCCACTCGCTGCGCCACTCGGACAGCATCGCGTCCACGCTGTCACCGGCGCCGAAGGCTTCGCTGTCGTCGTCCTCACCCATGGCGGATCCAGCCTATCGGCAGCACCACCGAGGACCGTCCTCACCGCGGCCGTAGTTCTCTCCCCGGCTCAGCTCCTGGAAGCGCTGCCCGTGCTGTTCCCGAGCCGGCGGCCTGCTCGGCCCGGCCGGTCGCAGGAACGGCTGTGAACAACAAACCGAGGCGGTATGGGCATCAGCATCCTCTGTGCCACAAAGGCAATTTTCCTGCCCTGGTGTCACATGGCCAGGCCCCTAGCGGTCTTACGTGCGACCTGTCATCGGTCCACCCGCTGAGGAGCACACTGATGCAACCCGACACCATCGTCCTCGTCCACGGCTTTTGGCTGACGCCGCGGGCCTGGGAGTACTGGATCACCCACTACGAGAACAAGGGCTTCTGTGTCATCGCGCCGCCCTACCCTGGATTCGAGGTGGAGGTCGAGGCTCTCAACGCCGACCCGACCCCGATCGAGACTGTGACCGTTCCGGCGATCATCTCCAGCCTGGAGAAGCTGATCAAGGGATTGGACCAGCCACCCATAGTGATGGGTCACTCCGCCGGTGGGCTTTTCACCCAGATCCTCCTGGACCGCGGCCTCGGCACCGCCGGAGTGGTGCTCAACTCCGCGCCCGCCGAGGGCGTGACCACCGTCCCACTGTCCCAGATCCGGTCCCTCTTCCCCGTCCTGAAGAACCCGGCAAACCGGCATCGCGCCGTCGGACTGGACTTCGACCAATGGCGCTACGCCTTCACGAACACGTTTCCCGAGGACCAGGTCCGCGCCACGTATGAGCGCTACCACATCCCCGCACCTGGCAGCGTTGTCTGGAGCGGCTCACTGGCCAACCTTCACCCCGGCCACAGTGACACGTACGTGAACTTCCACAACGCCGGCCGGGCGCCCCTGCTGTTCCTCTCCGGCGAGGACGACCATGTCATGCCGCCGAAGGTCCAGGTGTCCAACGCCAAGCACTACAAGGCGGAGGGCATCACCACCGAGGTCAAGGTGTTTCCCGGCCGCTCCCACCTGATGGGTGTCCAGGACGGCTGGCAGGAGATCGCCGACTACGCCCTCGACTGGGCGCTCGCCCACTCCTGATACGGCAGCCAAGGCCGCAACTTCCGGCGCCTGGCGCTGTGATCGCTCGCCCCACCTGGTGGCAGGGCGCGAGCTGCTGATCCGGTTCCGCGAGCGCTCAGCCGAACAACGCTGGAAAACCCTCCCCTCCTACCGTCGATGTACCGGACCGGACGGGAGGGTTTTGTCATGCTCCTGCACGGATTCACCCGGAGGAAATCCGTCGGGCCTTCCACCTGGGCGACGACCAGATGCCCCTCACCCGGCGCCCCACGAACACCTCGAATCAGCCCCGCCCAAGGATCATGGCGGCCGGCTACGACTACAGGTCCAAGACGATGTTCGTGCACTTTCCCCGGAGGCGGGGCGGGTCAGCCGGCAACTCGGAGCTTCACCTGGCCGGCAGCCCGACGACGACCTGGATGACGGGAGCAGTGTCGGCCGCGACTGCCAGCGCTGTCACAAAACCGATCATTATCTGGTCATTCGGGAAAAACGGGCGCATTGTTCGAGCCTCAGACCGCCGGCCTTTCCAGACTCCCGAGGAGAGCACTCGATGACCACGACCAGCCTCGACGCAGTGACGCTCGGTAAGCAGTTGAATATGTCTGACATATCCGACACAGCAATCGTGCTGCTCGACGAGAAGGGGACGGTCGTCGCATGGACACACACTGCCGAACGCCTCCTCGGATACTCTGCCGGGGACATCGTGGGCCGGTCTGCCGCACTGGTGCTGCCATCCTTCAGGGAAGCGACGACGACATCGGCGTTCGTCGAGCAGTGTCATGCCGAAAACGGCTGGTCAGGGGCGACAGCGGTGCGCCACCGGGATGGCGGCGTGCTCGACGTCAGTGTGCGGATCACGATGTTGCGCGGTCAGGACGGGACAACGCGATGGCTCGCGTCCGTGACCGACACCGTCCCGCAGTCCGGGGACGCGATAGACAGATCGGTGCGAGGGCCGCTGCTCGCCCGCGCGCCGATCGGCGTCGGCATTCGGGACCTGCAACTGCGGTGCACCTACGTGAACGATGTTGCTGAGAGCTACGACGGCCTTCGCCGTGACCGGCGTCTCGGGCGTCGATTCACCGAGGTACTGCCCGGTGACCATGGCGAAACAATTGAGGCGGTCATGCGGCAGGTCCTCCAAAGCGGTGCGACCAAGGTCCACGAGTACCGGACGTGGCTGCCGACGAGCCAGGGCCCGGAGCACCAGTTCGCGGCTTCGTTCCAGTGCCTCCAGGGCGCCGACGGCGAATCGCTGGGGGTGTGCGTCATCGGCGCCGACGTCACCGCGAGCTGGCAGGCGCGTGAGCGCCTCGCCGTCCTCAGCCAGGCCAGTGCCCGCCTGGGCAGCACCCTGGATGTGATGCAGGCCAGCCAGGAACTGGCCGACCTCTCCGTGCCGCTGCTCGCCGACTTCGTCGCCGTGGACCTGGAGCAGTCGGTCTCGTTCGGGGAGGGGCTCCCGGTCCGCATCGGCGCGACGGGCAAGCACCTTCCTGGTCTCCGACGTGCTGGTCTGGCCTCGATCCACCAAGGTGTGCCGGAATCCCCGTGGGTGCGCGGTGAGCCGGTGTTCGTGCCGCCGATCCCACCTTTCACCGACGTCCTGTGTGCCGGGAAGTCCTTCTTGGAGCCCGTCCTGGACACCGCCTCAGGCGCATGGGTCCACAAGGTGCCGGAACTGGCACGCGAGGTCCGCGAGAACGGCGTGCACTCGATCATGGTCGTGCCCATCCGTGCGCGGCGCGCCCTGCTGGGCGCGGCGCTGTTCGTCCGCACCAAGGATCCCGTGCCGTTCCATGAGGCCGATCTGCTCCTGGCCGAAGAGCTCGTCGGCCGCGCCGCGCAGGCGTTGGACAACGCCCGTCAGTACGCTCGCAAACACACCACCGCCCTCGCGCTGCAACGCCATCTGCTGCCCCGCCGGCTGACAGGCGGCACAGCGGTCGAGGTGGCGTCGCGCTACCTGCCCGCGGATCTGGACCACAGCGTCGGCGGCGACTGGTTCGACGTGTTCCCGCTGTCCGGCGCGCGGGTGGCGCTCGTC
>NZ_JAYWVC010000187.1:0-15093 GCF_036281785.1 Streptomyces chiangmaiensis
TCCGGTCCGGGGGTACGGCCCAGTGGGGAAAGCCTGGTGGATGCGCCCGGGCGAGGGTCGGCCCGCCCACGGTCGTGGACCAGTCTGTCCGACCGGGCCGACATCCGTCAGACGTCGGCCCTTCCGCCGGAGTTCCTGGATCCGGTCAGGACGACCCCTTCGGGTACCCAGAAGGCTTTCCACCGGCCGCGAGTTCGAACTCCGCACGGGGATGTTCGAGTGAACCGAGGGAGACGATCTCCCTCTTGAAGAGCCCGGCCAGGGCCCATTCGGCCAGCACACGCGCCTTGCGGTTGAAGGTGGGCACCCTGCTGAGGTGGTACACGCGATGCATGAACCACGCAGGGTACCCCTTCAGCTTGCGCCCGTAGACGTGGGCGACGCCCTTGTGCAGCCCCAGGGAGGCGACCGAGCCCACGTATGTGTGCGCGTACGTCTCCAGAGCCTGGTCGCGCAGCGAGCGCGCGATGTTGTCGCCGAGGACCCGGGCCTGGCGCACCGCGTGCTGGGCGTTGGGCGCGGTCTCCTTGCCGGGTTCGGCGGCGGTGACGTCCGGGACGGCCGCCGCGTCGCCCGCGGCCCACGCGTGCGGGACACCGTCCACGGCCAGTTCGGGGGTGCACTTCAGCCGTCCGCGGCCGTTCAGCGGAAGGTCGGTGGCGGCCAGCACCGGGTGCGGTTTCACTCCGGCGGTCCACACGACCGTGCGCGCCGGGAAGCGTGCGCCGTCGGAGAGGACGACGACCCGGTCGGCGCACGACTCGAGTCGGGTTTCCAGGCGTACGTCGATGTTGCGGCGGCGCAGTTCGGTGACCGTGTAGCGGCCCATCTCCTCGCCGACTTCCGGAAGGATGCGGTCGGAGGCCTCCACGAGGATCCACTTCATGTCCTCGGGCTTCACGTTGTGGTAGTAGCGCGCGGCGTAGCGGGCCATGTCCTCGAGTTCGCCGAGCGCCTCCACGCCGGCGAATCCGCCCCCCACGAAGACGAAGGTCAGGGCCGCGTCGCGGATCGCGGGGTCGCGCGTGGAGGAGGCGATGTCCATCTGCTCGATGACGTGGTTGCGCAGCCCGATGGCCTCCTCGACCGTCTTGAAGCCGATGCCGTGCTCGGCGAGACCGGGAATCGGGAGCGTGCGCGAGATGGAGCCCGGGGCGAGGACGAGTTCGTCGTACGACAGCTGCTCCGTCTGCCCGGTCTCCTCGGTGGCGAGCGTGTCGAGGGTGGCGGTGCGCTTGGCGTGGTCGATGGAGGTGACCTCACCGATGACCACATGGCAGCCACCCAGGACCCGGCGCAGCGGGACGACCACGTGACGCGGCGAGATGGCGCCGGCGGCCGCCTCCGGCAGGAAGGGCTGGTACGTCATGTAGGGATCGGGCGAGACCACCACGATCTCGGCCTCGCCCCGGGCGAGTTCCGCCTTCAGTCTCCGCTGCAGGCGCAGGGCCGTGTACAGGCCGACGTAGCCGCCGCCGACGATGAGGATGCGCACACTCTTCGGGGGGTCGGGGGGCGTCCCCCGATGGATTGCAGCCGTCACCATCCCATGACGCACCGGACTCTGGAGTTTGTCCACCGCCCCGGCAAATTGTGTGACCGGACGGCGGTGCGGAGCAGAGTTGGCCGAATTGCCGGAGTGCGGGGAAGGACCGCAGGTCAGCGAGCGTGGCCGAGGTGGTGTTCGGGGGATCAATCTGGACGTAACCGCCCTGTACTCCGATCGGGGGGCGCTCTGTGCGGAACCTGCCCCTTCTGAATTGACCCTTGCTCAACTATGTTCGTGTGTCGACGGGGTGTAGGGGGTTGCGCTCGACCGGCCCGCGATGGGCGGACCTGGTCACATACGGCGCTTGTTCCGTGCACCCCGGCTTCCAATGGCGGGAAGTCTCCGGGGGGAGACGTCATTACCGGGGGATCGCTTATGCACATTCAGGACTCTCATTGGTCATCCGCGTCTGCCGTCGGTCCGGCCGGCGCGGTGAGCGCGGCCACGGGGAACGGACGCGGGGACGGTGGGCGGACGGCGCCGCTGCGCGTGGACGCACAGCGCAATCTGGAACACGTACTGCGGGCGGCGCGCGAGGTCTTCGGCGAGCTGGGATACGGCGCGCCGATGGAGGACGTGGCGCGCCGTGCCAGGGTCGGCGTCGGCACGGTGTACCGGCGTTTCCCGAGCAAGGACGTCCTGGTACGGCGGATAGCCGAGGAGGAGACCTCCCGGCTGACGGACCAGGCCAGGGCGGCGCTCGGCCAGGAGGACGAGCCGTGGTCGGCGCTCTCGCGCTTCCTGCGGACGTCGGTGGCTTCGGGCGCGGGGCGGCTGCTGCCGCCGCACGTGCTGAGGGTGGGGGTCGTCGAGGACGGGCCGCAGGGACGGGACTCCGTGCCGGTGGACGAGGCGCGGGTGCCGCAGCAGCGCCACCAGTCGGCCACCGAGCTCCGGCTCGTCGAGCAGCGGACAGCGGCGGAGCAGGACGACGCCGGTGCGGCGAGGCTGCTGGAGGTCGTCGGGCAGCTCGTCGAGCGGGCTCGCGCCGCGGGCGAGCTGCGGCCCGACGTCACCGTCTCCGACGTACTGCTCGTGATCGCGACGGCGGCGCCCTCGCTGCCGGACGCCACCCAGCAGGCGGCGGCCTCGGCCCGGTTGCTCGACATCCTCCTGGAGGGCCTGCGGTCCCGCCCGGCCTGAGGCCGGCCGGCTCCCACGTCCGCCTCGCGGCGAGTTCCTCGAGGTGATCGACGACGGGACGCGCCGCGGAGGCGGAGCAGAACGCTGCGTCGCGGGACTCGACGGCGCGCGTGACCGCCGATGGCGCGGGCGCGCACGTGTCCCGGGGGCGCGGGCGTCCAGGACCGCGCCCCCGCAGGATGCGGTCCACCCGTTCGGCGCCCTCACGGCGGACGTCGCACGGCCACCAGAACCAGCCCGTCGTGAGGGCGATGGCCCCTGCCTCCTCCTCGGCACCGGCGACGATCCCGTGGTGCGGCGGTACGACCGGCGCGCAGGGCGAGCGCAGTGAGCAGGGCACGGACGCGGGGGCCACCGAGGGGTAGGAGGTTTTTTGGTCGTCTTCCGCTTGGGCGACGCCCGGGATCCTGTACCGCATCAGGCCGTTCTGACCGGGGGGAGGGCGGCACGGCCATGTGGTGTGCGGCGTCGGGGGTCCGGCGCACCGGGGGAGCGCTACGCCCCCGCGCCGAGCGCGCGTCCCCGGGGCGCGATGCCCGCCGGTACGGCGCGGGCCCGGGCCGGGGTGCCCGTCCAGCAGGTGCCCCGTCGGGCCAGCAGGCGCCGCAGCCACAGTTCCAGGGAGACCAGGTCCGCGAGGCCGTCCAGCGGGAGCGGTGCGCCGTCCGCCGCGTCCCGTACCGCTGTGCGGACCACTCGGGCCTCCACCAGGCCCGCCTCCGCCAGGAGCGGGGTGCCGAACAGTTCCATCAGGGAGTCCGTCGCCGACCGCAGGCCGGTGCGGGCCGCCGCGACGGAGGACGCGTGCGAGGGCGCGCCCCAGCCGGGGGGCAGGCCGCCCACCCCCGCGCCCTCCAGCACGGTGCGCAGGATCGCCGCCCGCGCCCCCGGCTGCACGCGGAGCGCCTCGGGGAGAGCCCGGCACGCGCGGACGACCTGGTTGTCCAGGAACGGCGCGTGCAGGCGCTGGGAGCGGATCTCGGCCGCCTGTTCCAGCACCCGCAGATCCGCCGCGTGCCTCGCCAGCGCCGCTCGGGCGCGGAAGTCACCCGGGCGCTGCCCCGGACCCAACCCCGTCCGACCAGCGGCTCCTTGGAGGCGAACCGATACTTCAGCGAGGGCCTCACCGGTGAGCCAGCGGGCCGCGGGCCCCGGTCTGGCCCAGGTGAGCGCGGCGAGCGACGCGCCCACGGCACCTCCGGGTTCCTCGAACCGCCGCTGCATCAGCCGGTCGGCGAGCGCGTCGACCCCGGCCCGGTACGGCGTGCGGGCCAACCTGCGCGCCGCGCTGTACACGCGCGCGGGGACCATCACCGAGCCGTCCGCCTTCGCCAGAGCGGCCACCGGGCGCACGAGATGGCGCCGCTTGCGGTCCATCAGCAGGTCCGCGAGACGGGCCGGGTGCGCGTCGAGGACCTGACGGGCACCGTAGCCCGTGAAGTGGTCGGCGCTGCCCGACGCCAGCCGCGCACGGTGCCTGGCGGCCGTCACCAGGGACGGGCCCGGTTCGTCCGTCAGCGGACCCTCCAGGTCCGCATAGGGCAGCGCCTCCTCGCCGCCGGCCACCACCACGTGGTGCAGACGGGGGTTGGCCGCCAGCGTGCCGGCCCGCTCCAGCTCTGCCTCGCGCCCCCTGACGGCCAGGTCGTTGAACGTGACGGCCAGCAGACGCTCACCGGCTCCGGTGCCGTGCCCGAGCACCGTCCCGGGCATTCCGGGCAGCCCTGCCGCGAGCAGCGCCAGTGTGCCCGAGGCCGGCCCTCCGGAGAGGTCGGCTCCGATCCCGGGCACGGGCATCCCGCGCGCGGCACGGCGTTCCGCCGGTCCCATCCCGGGAACGGGCCCCGGGTCGATGTCGAGTCCCGGAACGTGCCGGGGAGCTGCCAGTCGCGCGCGTACGGCGTCGACGAGGGCGTCGCGCACCGCGTCCACCGCCGAGTCCGGGTCCGCCGGGGGTGCCGCGACCGCGAGCGAGGCGACCGGCTCGTAGCCGGCGATCTCGCGCGATCCCGCCCGCAGGATGAGCGCATGGCCCGGCGGAATGCGCCGCACGCCGTCGTACGGGGTCGAGTCGTGCACCGCGGCCGGAACGTCGGGGGCGGCGAGGAGAGCCGCCAGATGCCCGAAGTCCAGATTGGCCTCGATGAGGTCGGCGAGGGGGAGCGCGGCAGTCGCGTACGCCGTGCCGCCCGCCCAGGGTGTGTAGAACACCGGCCGCGCACCCGCGAGATCGCCGCACACCGTGACCCTGCGTCCCACCTGGACGACGGCCGTGTAGCTGCCGGGCCAGGCGGTCAGATGGCGAAGTGCCCCTCCCCGGGCGGCGAACAGGCCGACGCGCAGCTCTTCGTCGGAGGCCCCGCACATGCCAAGGACCGCGATCCGGGTCTGGGCGTCCGCCTTCACGACGCGCACCTCGTCGGGGCGCCAGTCGCCGACCGCCCACAGTGGATCGGGGTCGCCCCACAGGAGTTGGGAGCCGACCGGGTGCACGGTCTCGCCGTCGTATCCGGTTGCCCCGGCCGATCCGGGCCCGGCGGCTCCAGCGGCGGTGCTGCTCCATCCCACCAACCACCGCATCGACGCCTCCACAGGCTGGGGACAACCAGTGCACCGTACGAACGGCTCCCATGCTGCCACGAAGAGTGCCCGTGGGAGGGCGTGTGCCACTGCTTGCGCGCCCTGGAATGCGCCGTGGTGGAGACCGCCGCGAGCCGGTGAACGCCCGCTCGGGGAGCGGCGGCCGGGCGAAGGTCAAAAGACAGCAGCGACGTGAATGCGCCCCCGAAATGCTCCCCGAAAACGCCCTTCGCGCCCTCAAGAGTGGTGGTGGGAGCCTTGATCACCCCTGAGAACCACCGTCGAATTTCGGCCAAATCGGCCGTGCACGGGCAGCGTTGGGCACGCTCTGTACAGGCCCCGTGCAACGCACAGTCCGGGAGGTGGAGTTCACCTCCCGGACCGGTCCGCCGCCCGCGGGGATGAAGGCGGCGGTGTCCCCCAGCCCACTGGATCCAGTACAGCGGGCCGACCCACGCACGACCCATGGAACCGCTCCCCCGGTGGCCGGAGAAGAGCGCACGGACGGGCGCACAGCCACACACCGGTAGCACGCCGCAACCGTCCGTGCCGAGGTGCGGACCACAATTCCGCCATCCGGATTTAAGCCCCTTAACGCCTGGGATGCGGCGAACTACGCTGGGTTTACGAATGGCGCGCGGTTATGCCACCGCTGCGGCAGCCGTCTGTGTCGAGGGGTGACGCATGTCCAGGGAGCAACGCGGGCCGAACGAAAAACTCGGCGCCGTTCTCGCCCTCGCGGGAATCAGCAACGCAGGACTCGCCCGGCGCGTCAACGACCTTGGCGCCCAGCGCGGGTTGACTCTTCGCTACGACAAGACATCGGTGGCGCGCTGGGTGTCGAAGGGGATGGTGCCGCAGGGCGCCGCGCCCCACCTCATCGCCGCGGCCATCGGCCAGAAGCTCGGCCGACCCGTACCGCTCCACGAGATCGGTCTGGCGGACGCGGATCCCGCACCGGAAGTGGGCCTCGCCTTCCCCCGGGACGTAGGACAGGCGGTGAAGTCGGCGACGGAGCTGTACCGCCTCGACCTCGCCGGACGCCGGGCCGGCGGCGGCATCTGGCAGTCGCTGGCCGGATCGTTCGCGGTGAGCGCCTACGCGACCCCTGCTTCCCGCTGGCTGATAACCCCGGCCGACAGCTCGGTGGCACGCGACCCGGGCCCCGGCGACGGGTCGGGAGCGCCGCTGAAAGTCGGCCACAGCGATGTCCAGAAGCTCCGCGAGGCCGCGGAGGACGCCCGGCGCTGGGACTCCAAGTACGGCGGCGGCGACTGGCGTTCGTCGATGGTGCCCGAGTGCTTACGCGTGGAGGCGGCGCCGCTGCTGCTCGGTTCGTACTCGGACGAAGTGGGCAGGGCGCTGTTCGGGGCCAGTGCCGAACTGACGCGCCTGGCCGGTTGGATGGCCTTCGACACGGGACAGCAGGAGGCCGCCCAGCGCTACTACATCCAGGCCCTGCGCCTCGCGCGCGCGGCCGCCGATGTGCCCCTCGGGGGCTATGTCCTCGCCTCCATGTCGCTCCAGGCGACGTACCGCGGCTTCGGCGACGAGGGCGTCGACCTCGCCCAGGCCGCCTTGGAGCGCAACCGCGGACTGGCCACCGCCCGCACCATGAGCTTCTTCCGCCTCGTCGAGGCACGCGCACACGCGCGCGCGGGTGACGCCCAGGCGGCCGGCACGGCCCTGAAGGCGGCCGAGGGCTGGCTGGAGCGGGCCCGCGACGGCGACAACGACCCGTCCTGGCTCGGCTTCTACTCGTACGACCGCTTCGCGGCCGACGCCGCCGAGTGTTACCGCGATCTCAAGGCACCCGGCCAGGTCCGCCGCTTCACCGAGCAGGCCCTCTCCCGGCCGACGGAGGAGTTCGTCCGTTCCCACGGGCTGCGCCTGGTCGTCTCGGCGGTCGCCGAGCTGGAGTCCGGCAACCTGGACGCGGCGTGCGAGCAGGGCGTGCGGGCGGTCGAGGTGGCCGGACGTATATCGTCGGCGCGCACCACGGAATACGTGAGGGACCTTCTGCACCGTCTGGAGCCGTACGGCGACGAGCCGCGCGTGGTGGAGCTGCGGGAGCGGGCGCGGCCGCTGCTGATGGCTCCCGCGTAGGCGCTCCGCCGGGCGGGTTTCCCGAGCGTCTGCCCGGCCGGTGCGCATCAAGGCCGCAGGTCGTTCGTGCGCTCGCGCCCACGCCCTGGAGCCGCACATCGACACAGCACCGCGCCGTTACGGGGGCACGGACCGGTTTGAAGGCATTGTCAGTGGCGCAGTGCACTATCGAAACCGGGAGGTGAAGCAGGTGCGGCAGAGCACCTACGACTGCGACGTGCTGGTGATCGGTGGGGGAATCGTCGGCCTGTCGACGTCGTATGCGATCACGCGTGCCGCTCCCGGCACGCGGGTGACGGTCCTGGAGAAGGAGCCGGGCCCGGCCCGCCATCAGACGGGGCGCAACAGCGGGGTCATCCACAGCGGGATCTACTACCGCCCCGGTTCCCTCAAGGCCCGGTACGCGGTGCGGGGCGCCGCGGAGATGATCAAGTTCTGCGCGGAGTACGGCATCGCCCACGCCGTCACGGGCAAGCTGATCGTCGCCACGGAGCGGGAGGAGCTGCCGCGCCTGCACGCGCTCGTCCAGCGCGGCCGGGAGAACGGCATTCCGGTGCACGAGCTGGGCCCGGCCCAGATCGCGGAGTACGAGCCGCAGGTGCGGGGACTGGCGGCCATCCATGTGGGCACGACCGGGATCTGCGACTTCGTGTCGGTCGCCCGGCGGCTGAGCGAGGCCTCGGGTGCACAGATCCGGTACGGCGCGCAGGTGGTGCACATCGACCGGCGGCCGTCGCTGGGCGCCGCCGTGCGCACCGACGACGGAACGGTTCTGCGCGCCCGGGTGCTGGTGAACTGCGCCGGGCTGCACTGCGACGAGGTGGCCCGGCTGACCGGCGACGACCCGGGAATGCGGATCGTGCCGTTCCGTGGTGAGTACTACGCGTTGGCGCGGCCCGAGCTGGTGCAGGGGCTGGTGTACCCGGTGCCGGACCCGGCGTTCCCGTTCCTCGGGGTGCACCTGACACGGGGGATCGACGCGGAGGTGCACATCGGGCCGAACGCGGTGCCCGCGCTGGCGCGCGAGGGGTACGGCTGGGGGGTCGTACGACCGCGGGAGCTGGGCGCGACGTTGGCGTGGCCGGGTACATGGCGGATGGCGCGCCGGCACTGGCGATACGGGACCGGAGAGCTGCGCCGGTCGGTGTCGAAGCGGGCGTTCGGGGAGGCGGTGCGCAGGCTGCTGCCGGAGATCGGCGAGGACGACCTCGTGCGGGCTCTCCCGGGGGTGCGGGCGCAGGCCGTGCTGCGGGACGGGACGCTGGTGGACGACTTCCTGATCCGCGAGGGCGCCCGGGCGGTGCACGTGCTGAACGCGCCGTCGCCCGCCGCCACCGCTTCGCTGCCGATCGGCAGAGAGGTGGCACGGAGGGCATTGGCGGTGCTGGGCGGGAGCTGAGGGAGCAGCGTCACCCCCGCGGTACGGCCGCCCGTGGCCGTACAGGCCCTAAAATTGGTCCCACTGTGTCTGAGTCCCTCAACTTCGCCCCCGAAGATCACCAGGTCGCCGTAGGCGGTCCGGGCGGCCGCCCCTCTGGTGTGTCCATCCGGCACTCCCGCGCCAAGGGGGAGCCCCGGTTCCCCGACGGACCGAGGGCCGACCCCGCCGGGTCGCACTTCGAGCGCCGGATCCGGAGCTTCCAGCCGCGGCGGAGCCGGGTGACGGCCGGGCAGGCGGACGCCCTGCAGCGGCTGTGGCCCCAGTGGGGGCTGGACATCGACGGGCAGCGAACCGTCGACCTCGCCGAGCTGTTCGGGAACACGCGTCCTGTCGTCCTCGAGATCGGGTTCGGCATGGGCGAGGCCACCGCGCAGATGGCGGCGCACGACCCCGGCACCAACATCCTCGCCGTCGACGTGCACACGCCTGGTCAGGGCAACCTGCTCAATCTCGCCGACCGGAACGGACTGACCAACGTCCGGGTCGGGAACGGCGACGCGATCATCCTGCTCCGCGAGATGCTCCGTCCGGACTCTCTCGACGGACTGCGCGTCTATTTCCCCGACCCCTGGCCCAAGAAGCGCCATCACAAGCGCCGGCTCATCCAGCCCGAGTTCCTGACGCTCGCCGCCACTCGTCTGAAGCCGGGCGCCCTGGTGCACTGCGCGACGGACTGGGAGCCGTACGCGGAGCAGATGCTCGAGGTGCTGGCCGCACACCCGGATTTCGAGAACACGCAGACCGACGGCGGTTATGCGCCACGTCCCGACTTCAGGCCGCTGACCCGTTTCGAAGGCCAGGGACTGGACAAGGGTCATGTCGTGAACGATCTGCTGTTCCGCCGCGCACAGCACCGAGACCAGCCCTCCGCCGGCGACTGAGCGCCCCACCACGCGCCGTCGCGGGCGGTGCCCCTCCCTCGTTAGGGTCGATGCCGTGGCCACCTTCCCCCCGCATCCGACGCCACCCGGCGGCAACGCCGGTGGAGGCCGCGTCGGGCACGCGCACTGGTGGCACAGGCGGTGGGTGCGCTACGGCGCACTGATCACCCTGCTCACGCTCTCGGGGCTCGTCATCCTCGCCCTCGTACGCCAACAGACCGGCACCGAGGGCTTCCTGGTGGGGCTGGGCCTCGCCGTACTGCCCGTGCCGTTGCTCCTCGCCGTGTTCGGCTGGCTGGACCGGGTGGAACCGGGGCCCTGGCGTAATCTGATCTTCGCCTTCGCCTGGGGCGCGTGCGCGGCCGCACTGATCGCGATCGTCGCGAACAGTTTCGCCACCCGCTGGATAGCGACCGCGATCGCCGATCCCCACAACGCCGACACCCTCGGCGCGACCGTCATAGCACCCGTCGTGGAGGAGTCCGCGAAGGCCGCGGCCGTGCTGCTGGTCTTCCTCTTCCGCAGACGCGACTTCACCGGAATCGTCGACGGCGTGGTGGTTGCGGGGGTCACCGCGACCGGCTTCGCCTTCACCGAGAACATCCTCTATCTCGGCACGGCCTTCGGCACGGACCAGCTCAGCGGCGGGCGCGGGCTCGCCTCCGTGACGGCCGCGACCTTCTTCGTACGCGTGGTGATGTCCCCCTTCGCGCACCCGCTGTTCACCGTGCTCACCGGCATCGGCTTCGGCATCGCCGCGCTCTCGGCGGAGCGGCAGCGCGTACGCCGTGTGCTGATGCCGCTGGGCGGACTGTTGCTCGCGACGGGCATGCACGCCCTGTGGAACGGGTCGTCCTCGTTCGGCGACTACGGGTTCTTCGCGGTCTACGCGTCGTTCATGGCGCCCGCGTTCGCACTGCTCACCTGGCTGGTCATCTGGACACGACAGCGGGAACTGCGCACCGTGCGGGAGGAACTGCCGGCATACGCGGTCGCCGGCTGGCTGGGGCCCGTGGAGCCGTTCGTCCTGGGCTCGATGCGGGCGCGGCGGCTGGCACGGGAGTACGCGGGTCACCGCTTCGGCAAGGCGGCGGCACGCTCGGTGGCGGAGTACGAGGCCTACGCGACGTCGCTGGCGTTCCTGCGCCACCGGGGGCGCCGCGGCCGGGCCGGTGCGGATTTCGTTCCGCAGGAGCGGGAACTGCTCTCCGAGCTGTGGGCCCGCCGGGCGGTGGCACGGCCGGCGCTGGCGGACGCCGCTCGGGCCATGGCACCCGCGGTGCCGCACGTGGATGCGCCACCGGTCTGGCCGATGTACGGGGCCGCCCCGGCGTACTGGTCACCGCCCCACGGCCCGACGGCGCCGTATCCCGCGTACAACCCGTACCGCTCCTAGGGTCGCGCAAGGTCGGCACCGCCGGACTCGGCCGTCGTGACCGCTCGGCCAGGCGGTGCGAGCGAGAACGGTCCGCGCCCCTTACGCCGACGCGGCCGTCAGCCTCGCCGTTTCCTCGTCCGTCAGCCTCAGGTCCGCCACCGCCAGCAGCGCGGGCAGCTGCTCCAGCGTGCGGGCGGAGGCGATCGGGGCCGCCACCGTCGGCCGGTCCGCCAGCCATGCCAGGGCCACTGTGGCGATCTCCGCACCCCGCGCCTGCGCGATCTCGTCCAGGGCCGCCAGGACCCGTACCCCACGCTCCGACTTCAGGTACTCGCCGGCCCGCCCGGCCCGCGCCGAGTCCACGGTGGTGCCCGGCCGGTACTTGCCCGTGAGGAAGCCGGCCGCGAGCGAGAAGTAGGGGACGGCAGCAAGACCGGCGCGGGAGGCGACGTCCTGCAGCGCGCCCTCGTATGTGTCCCTCGAGACCAGGTTGTAGTGCGGCTGCAGCGCCACGTACCGCGCCAGGTTCTCGCGGTCGGAGAAGTCCAGGGACTCCCGGAGGCGCTCGGCGGAGATGTTGGAGGCGCCGATGGCGCGCACCTTGCCCGCCTTCACCAGTTCGTCGAGCGCGCCGATGATCTCTTCGACCGGCACCTCCGGCTGGTCGAAGTGGGTGTAGTAGAGGTCGATGTAGTCGGTGTCCAGACGACGCAGGGACGCGTCGGCGGCGGCCTTGATGTTGCCGGCGCTCAGGCCCTGGTAATCGGGGTGCTGGCTGACCTTGGTCGCGATGACGACGTCCGAGCGGTTGCCGCGCGCCTTGACCCACGTGCCGATGATGGTCTCCGACTCACCACCCTTGTTGCCCGGGGCGAACGCCGAGTAGGAATCCGCTGTGTCGACGAAGTTGCCGCCTGCCGCCGCGTAGGCGTCGAGTACGGCGAAGGACTGCGCCTCGTCGGCGGTCCAGCCGAATACGTTGCCGCCGAGGGAGAGCGGGAAGACCTCGAGGTCGGAGGAGCCAAGTGTGCGAAGGGAAGTCATACTCCATGACAACGTCCGTTCCGGACCGGTGCGTTCCGCAACCGCCGCAAAGTTCGCGCAAACAATCGGATCCGCCCATTCCGCCCTATGGATGCCACGGCCGGAAGCCCTGACGTCGGGGGGATGCCGTCAGGGCTACCGGGGCCGGGAGACGACGGCGGTCAGGGAGTGAGGCCCTTGTTCTGCAGCCATGCCATGGGGTCTATCGCGTCGCCGCCGCCCGGGTGCACCTCCAGGTGCAGGTGCGGCCCGGTCACATTGCCGGTCGCGCCGACGCGGCCGATGACGTCGCCCGTGGTCACCTTCTGCCCCGCGGTCACACTGATCGACGACTGGTGGCAGAACCAGAGCTCCGTGCCGTCGTCGAGGGTCAGGACCGTGCGGTAGCCGTATGAGCCGGCCCAGCCGGCCTCCGTGACGGTGCCGCTGTGGATCGCCTTGATGAGCGTGCCCGTGGGCGCGGCGAAGTCGAGTCCGGTGTGGTAACCGGAGGACCACATGCCACCCGCGTCACCGAATCGGGAGGTCAGGGTGTAGGAGGAGGTCGGCAGCGCGTACTGCCTGGCGAGTGCGGCGAGCCGCTCCGCCTCGGCCTTCCTCCTGGCCTCTTCCTCGGCCTTCTTCTTCGCGGCGGCAGCCTTGGCCTCGGCGTCGTCCTGCGCCTTGGCGGCGGCAGCGGCGGCCTTCTTCGCGGCGGCGTCCTCGGCCGCCTGCACGGCCGCGGCGGCCATCCGGTCCTGCTGGGACTCGGCCTGCTCCATGATCCGGGCGCGCAGCGCCTCTCCCGCGTCCGAGGAACCCGCGGCGGCGTCGGTGGTAGTCAGGCCGGCGCTGCTGAGCGGGGTGGCCGAGCCCTTGGGGGCGCTCGTGTCCTCGCCGATGAGCTCCTTGGCCGAGTCGGTGACCGAGGAGAGGTCGGGCATGGATATGGACACCGGCGGCTTGCCGCTCTGCGCGGTGGCCATGCCGCCCGCGCCGACGGCCGCCATCACACCGACGCCCAACACCGTGGAGCTGCGCGCGAGTCCGCCACCACGCTGCTTGCCGACGCGGTGCCGGCCGCGGACGGTACGGAGGGACTCCTCGGTGGGGTTCCACTCCTCCCAGGGGCCCTCGTCGGTGTGGGGTGCGAAACCGAACGTCTGGGTTTCGTTCGGAGCGAACGAGGTGCTCTGGGCAGACCGGTTGGACGCCACGTGGGCGCACTCCTTTCCTTCCGTCTCGCCTACCGGGTTAGCTGACGGGTTCGGAGAGGAAGGTCTCCTACGCGCGTAAACCGGCCGTGCTTCCACGGCGGCCTCCGCCCGATTCACCCCAAGGTGGTGGTTCCCCGGTTCCCTTGCGGGATTCGGCACACGCGCACGGAGCCGCCTCTTGTGACGGCTGGGACGACCGCGCTGCGTTATCGAACGTTAATAGACCCGGGGGCTTGATTCCAAGCCGTTCGGACAGATCATTAACGCTTTTGACCTGGACTTTCCCGCCAAGATCGGGGGAAAACGGGCGAGTTGACCTCGCCTCATGAACCTCAGACGTATTGACGGTACGTCAGTTGTTATGCGGAGGGCGGCCGGTCGCTCACCCTCGGTGACCACGGTCATGGGCGCTCGGGCCGGCGTACCGCCAGCAGGGCCATGTCGTCCGTGGCACGGCCGCCGGTGTGTCGAGCGACCGCCTCCGTGAGCGCGGCCAGCAGTGCGCCGGGTCCGGGGAAGACACGGCCGGCGAGGCCGGCGGCAGGGTCGTAGAACTCCCCTTGCGCATCACGCGCCTCCGAGACTCCGTCCGTGTACAGCAGCAGTGTCGCCCCGGGCGGGAAGTCCCACTCCTCCGCACGGTCGGGCCAGGCCTCGAGGTCGCCCATGCCGAGGGGCAGCGCGTTCTCGCGGGCCTCCAGGACACGCAGGCTGCCGTCCGGGAGCAGCATCAGGGGGGCGGGGTGACCGCGGTTGAGGATGCGGACGAGGCCGCCACCGTGCGGGATCTCCACAAGGACCGCGGTGGTGAACCCCTCGACCGCGTCGAGGCCGTCGCGCCTGGTGCCTTCGCGCGACAGGGCCCGCTCCAGGCGCTGGGCGACGGCCTCCGGCGTCGACTCCTGTTCGGCGGCCTCCCGAAAGGCTCCGATCACTACGGCGACCACGGCCACCGCCCCCATCCCCTTTCCGCGTACGTCCCCGACGACCAGCCGTACACCGTGCGGGGTGTCCTGCACGGCGTACAGGTCACCGCCGATGAAAGTGCCGGCCTGAGCCGCCTCGTACCGGGCGGCGATGTCCAGCCCGCCGATCCGGGCGGCCGGCTCGGGCAGCACGGCGCGCTGGGCGGCCTCGGCGATCTCGCGCGCGGAGGCGAGACGTTCGTTCTTGCGGCGTACGAGCACGTTGATGAGGACGGCAAGGACGGCCACGGTGACGATGGTGACCGCCTCGGTGATCGCGCCGGCCCTGCCGAGGAGACCGAGCCCGAGGTGCACGCCGAGGACGGCGACGACCGCGGCCAGGCCGGTGAGAACCGTGCCGCGCAGCGAGTAGAGGGGCGCGGCGACGAGCGGCGCGGCGGTGAAGAGGGGGCCGGCCGTCACGTCGGACGGGGTGAGGCAGTCGTAGCAGGTGCCGACCGCGATGAGCAGCACGGGCAGGGCAGACAGGAACGCCCGCGCGCAGAAGAGACGGCGGGTCTCGCGCTCGGCCGGGCTAGGCCGGTGGACGTCCCCGGCAACGGGAACGTCCACCGGTTCGCCGGACAGTAAGGCGTCGAGGCGGTCCTCGTCGTCGTACGACTCCTGCAACCACCGTGCGCCAGCTTGCTGAACCACCCGTCCAGGCTTCCCGGAAGGACGGCGCGGGGCGACCGCTGTGGGCCGGCCGGAGTACGGCACCGTGAACGCGCACGGGCGAACGAAGGGGTACGGGGACGGCCGGGGAGAACACCGAGGGCCGGAGTCCTCATGGACTCCGGCCCTCGGCCA
>NZ_JAYWVC010000188.1:0-14950 GCF_036281785.1 Streptomyces chiangmaiensis
GCGCAGAAAAAGGGCGTCTGACCAGGCAAGATGCCGGCCAGGCGCCCTTCGCAGCGCACGGCTAAGCGGTAAGTCGAGATGCGCCCATGCTCCCGATATCTCCCACTGGTATCCCAGCTGGTCCCAAAATAACGTCTGAGTATCAGCCCGGCCGGCGCCGCCCAGGCACGCCGGATCACAGAGCTCGGCGACGGCACTGGTACGGCCTTGCAGGGACGTCGGCATGGAGATCCCCTCCACTCCAGGACGCCAAGCCCCCAGCAGATGCACATGTCCCCGCACCTTTCCGGTGCCTAGCGTAGGACCACCGCATACGGCACGAGGGCTGGGCCGACGCACTGGGAGGAGACCGATGCAGGAGCGGGCGCACATCGCGGGGGTCGGCATGGTTCCGTTCACCAAGCCGGGCGCGGGTGATCCGTACGACGTGATGGGAGAGCAGGCCGCGCGCGCCGCGCTCGCCAATGCCGGGATCGACTACCGCCTGGTCGAGCAGGCGTACGCCGGATACGTCTACGGTGACTCCACCAGCGGGCAGGCCGCCCTGTATGGGTTGGGGCAGACCGGCATTCCGATCGTCAACGTCAACAACAACTGTTCCACAGGCTCCTCGGCGCTGTGGCTGGCGCGGCAGGCGGTGGAGAGCGGGGTCGCCGAGTGCGTGCTCGCGCTGGGCTTCGAGCAGATGAACAAGGGTGCGCTGCCGATCGTGTGGGGCGATCGGACCAACCCGCTGGCGCGGTCCTTCGACACGATGTCCGCGGTTCAGGGTCGTGACGAACAGGCCCCGTGGGCGGCGGAGTTCTTCGGCGGCGCGGGTGCCGAGTACGCCCGCCGGTACGGCACTGCTGCAGAGACGTTCGCGCGGATCTCGGTCAAGTCGCGGCGCCACGCGGCGCACAATCCGCACGCGGTCTTCCGCACGCCGGTCACCGTGGCGGAGGTGCTCGCCTCACCGCACATCCACGGTCCGCTCACCCGCCTGCAGTGCTGCCCTCCGACCTGCGGCGCCGCGGCCGCCGTCGTCTGCAGCTTTCGCTTCGCGAAGCGGCACGGGCTGCGCACGGCGCGGATCCGGGCGCAGGCGCTCACCACCGACACCACGAGCAGCTTCGAGGACCGGGACATGATGAAGCTGGTCGGCTACGACATGACCCGGGCCGCCGCCCGCGCCGTGTACGAGTCCGCAGGCGTCGGTCCCGAGGACATCCGCGTCGCCGAGCTGCACGACTGCTTCACCGCGAACGAGCTGATCTCCTACGAGGCCGTGGGGCTGACCGCGGAGGGCACGGCGGAGAAGTTCGTCATGGACGGTGACAACACCTACGGCGGCCGGGTGGTGACCAACCCCTCCGGCGGGCTGCTGTCGAAGGGGCATCCACTCGGCGCGACCGGCCTTGCCCAGTGCGCCGAGCTGGTGTGGCAGTTGCGCGGGCAGGCGGGGGTGCGCCAGGTCGAGGATGTGGACCTCGCGCTGCAGCACAACATCGGCCTGGGGGGCGCCTGCGTGGTCACCCTCTACGAACGGGCCTTCTGACCGGCCTTCGAAGTCCGAGCACGCCTCCTTGCGAACGTCCTTGTGGAAAGGGGAATCCGCCGTGGGCAACCTCGAGGGCAGGACCGCCATCGTCTCCGGCGCCGGACGGGGCATCGGGCGCGCGATCGCCGTAAAGCTCGCCGGCGAAGGGGCGCGCGTCGTCGGGCTGACCCGCACGCTCGCCAAGGAGTGGGGCCGTTACGCCGTCAACGTCAACGCGGTCGCCTTCGGCCTGATCCGCACCCGGCTGACCGAGGCCGCCGCGGCGGAGGGCGGCGCAGCCATCGAGGTGCAGGGCCGCGCCATCAAAGTAGGCATCAGCGACGAGTACTTCGCGGCGGCCGAGGGGTCCATCCCGCTCGGCCGCGCGGGCACCGTCGAGGAGGCGGCGGGCGCCGTCTACCTGCTGTGCACTCCGGAGTCCGACTACATCTCCGGCCAGGTGGTCGTCTGCGGTGGCGGGTTCACCGGCTGACGACCGTCCGGCTCAGGCAGGGCAGCCGGAGTCGCTGAGCACGAAGTATCCGGGGCCGGTCTCCTCCAGCGTATGGGTCTCGTACAGGTTGTACAGGCCCATGTACTGGTTGGAGCCGTTGGCGTAGACGTACCCAAGACTCTGGTGGGCCCGGCCGGCGGCCACCTGGTTGTAGTTGTTGTCGGTGTAGCACCGGTGGGTCGCGCCGGTCGTGGCCGCCTGCACCGTGGAGGAGGACGCGCCGACCGCCCCGGAAGCGTCCACGGCGGCGACGGAGTAGCTGTACGTCGTGCCGGGCGCGAGGCCGGTGTCGGTGAAGGAGGGCGAGGCCGGGGTGCCGACCTGGGTGCCGCCGCGGTAGACGCGGTAGGAGGTGGCATCGGCGACCGCGTTCCAGGACAGCGAGACCGAGGTGTCGGTGGTGCCGGTGACGGTGAGCCCGGACGGCGCGGGCAGGCTGCCGCCGCCCTCGGGGGCGGCGAGGCCCCAGAACTGGCCGATCCGGTACGAGGCGCAGATGTTCATGTCCGGGAAGTACTGGCTTGCGACACCGCACTGTGCGGGCCCGCTGCCCGGGTCGACCGGCTGGCCGTGGTCCATGCCGGTGATGGAGTACGACTCGACCACAGCCCGGCCGGAGCCGTCGTGGTACACCTTGTGCGGATAGCCCTGAACGGTGTCACTGGTGTCCGCGACCGTGTCGGTGCCGTGCACATTGGTCCACTGCTCGACGATCTCGGTCATGTTCATGGGCTTGACCGTGCCGTCGGCGGAGCCGTGCCAGACCGACATCGTCGGATACGGGCCCGCGTACGAAGGGTAGGCGGCGCGCACCTTGTCGCCCCACTGCTGCGGGCTGAGGTTGGAACCGGGGTCCATGCAGCTCAGGCCGGCGAGCACCGACCGGGCGCAGTCGAACGGGATGCCCGCGACCACCGCCGCCCCGCTGAAGACGTCCGGGTAGGAGGCCGCCATCGCGGACGTCATCGCGCCGCCGGCGGACAGACCGGTGACGTAGACCCGCGAGAGGTCCGTACCGTGGTCGGCGGCCGTCTTGTCGACCATCTGCTTGATGGACAGCGCCTCACCCTGCCCCCGGGAGAAGTCCGAGGACTGGAACCAGTTGAAGCAGGAGTTGGCGTTGTTGGCGGACTTCTGCTGCGGCAGCACCAGGGCGAAGCCCCAGGCCTCGGCCCACTTCGTCCAGCCGGTCTCGTTGTCGTACGCCGCCGCGGACTGCGTGCAGCCGTGCAGCGCGACGACGAGCGGGCGCCCGGTCGGCAGTGCGTCGGGAACGTAGCGGAACATCTGCAGATTGCCCGGGTTGGAGCCGAAGCCGATCACCTCCTGCAGGCTGGCGGCCCGGGCTGGAGCGGAGGTGAAGCCGAGAATAAGGGCGATGAGGGAGAGGACGAGCGCCGCTGCGAAGGCGCGGCAAGAGTGCGGTCTGCGGGCGGTGCTGAGCACTGGAGCGTGTGGGGTGCATGGATGCATGGTGCCGCCTCCGTGGTCGCGATCGGGGATGGGAGACGGGGGCGCCTCGGTGGCCTGGCGCTGAACACCGATGCGCTGCCCCTGAGTTACGGAGAAGTTACGGGCGGACCCGTCCGGCTGGTAATGGCGGTGTGCTCCACCCCGCGCGGGCACGGGCTGTGGACCGTCACCGTTGTGGCACAACAACGACCCCGGCGGTGGACGCGATGCCGGGGCCGGGGCCGGTGCGTGCCGGCTTCAGCTCAGCGAACAGGAGTTGACGAGGCCGCCCGAGTCGGGCCGGGGCACGATGCCGCTCGCCGGGGGCATCTCGTGGCGTTCCACCCAGGCCGTCATCGCGGTGAAGGCGGCGTGGTAGCAGGGCAGGATCGGCCGCAGCCGGTCCGGGTAGGTGTCGTACAGGCTGTCGACGTGGGTGCCGCCCTCGACGGTGTAGTAGCGGTGCAGGCCGGCGCGACCCTGGTCGGCGATCATGTCGGAGTACACGTCGGACTGGACGCCGATGGGCAGCAGCGTGTCCATGCCACCGTGCAGGGTGATCATGGGCTTTCCGATGCGGCCGGTGAGGGAGATCCGCTCAACGGCGTCGTGAACGGCGCGGGGCCGGGCGCCGTAGTCGTACGACGCGTCGGAGGCGCAGGGCGCGAGGATCTCCTCGAGCGTCGAACCGGCCGAGGCGCCAGGGCAGTCGGGGTCGTACGACGGGTCGAACTCGGCGCGGTAGACCTTCTGGCTCAGGCCCCAGTAGGCCTTTTCGTGGTACGGCCACAGGAACTCGGAGCCGCGGGTGAACCCGGCCGTGTACATGTCCTCGTCGTCGGCCTGTCCCAGCTGCCGGGCGACCGCGGTCGGCAGGAAGGTGAACAGGTTCGGCCCCTCGGGACGCCACAGGATGCCCTCCCAGTCGACGCCGCCGTCGTAGAGCTCGGGATGGTGCTCGAGCTGCCAGCGGGTGAGATAGCCGCTGTTGGAGATGCCGGTCATGTAGGTACGGCGTGGGGCGTGACCGTAACGCTGGGCGACCACGGCCTTGGCGGCACGGGTGAGCTGGGTGGTGCGGCGGTGCCACTCGGCCTGGGCGTCGCCGGGGCGCCTGCCATCGGTGTAGAAGTTCTGGCTGCTGTTGCCCTTATCAGTGGAGGCGTACGCGTAGCCCTGGGCCAGCACCCAGTCGGAGACAAGGGTGTCCATCGAGTACTGCTTGCGCACGCCGGGAGCGCCGGTGACGACGAGCTTGCCGTTCCAGTGTTCGGGCAGCCGGATGACGAACTGGGCGTCGTGGTTCCAGCCGTGCGTGGTGTTCAGGCGCGAGGTGTCGGGGAAGTAGCCGTCGATCTGCGTGCCGGGCACGTCGGAGGGGTTGTGCGTGCCCCGCGCGGTCAGGCCGGCCTGGTCGGCCGTGTCGGTGTACTGGGTGCCGGCCAGGGCGCTGGTCGTCAGGTCGTCGTGGCAGGAGACCTGCTGCAGCTCTGCCCCAGGGACCGCGATCCGGTGCCGCGCGGGACATGGGTTGTCGGCGTTGGGGGCTGCCCCGGCAGGGACGCCGGTGCCGACCGCCGTGGCCGCCAGGAGCGCGGCGGACAGGAGGGTGATTCGTCGTCTCGGGCGCATGGCTTGGACCTCCGGTATCCGAGGGTGCGGGTGCGGACTGATGGTGTGCGGCGCGTGCTGGGGGCCGTGCGGCCGGTCAGGAGTCGAAGCGGCTGCGCAGCGACTTCTTGTCGAACTTGCCGACTCCGGTGCGTGGAATGGCGTCCATGACCTCGATCCGGTCGGGCAGTTGCCAGCGTGCGAAGCCGCTGCGTTCGAGGTGGTCGCGTACGCGGTCGAGGGTGACCGTGCTCCCCGGGCGGGCGGCGACGCAGATCAGCGGGCGTTCCTGCCACTTCTCGTCGGGGACGGCGATGACCGCCGCCTCGGCGACCTCGGGCAGGGCCATGACGGCGGACTCCATGTCCACCGAGGAGATCCACTCTCCGCCGGACTTGATGAGGTCCTTGGCGCGGTCGGCGATGACCATGTAGCCGTGCGGGGAGCCGACGGCGATGTCGCCGGTGCGGAACCAGCCGTCCTCGGTGAACGCGTCGGCGCCGTCCCCGTCGAGGTAGGAGCCGGCGATCCAGGGGCCGCGCACCAGCAGGTCGCCCATCGACTCCCCGTCCCACGGCACGGGGTTGCCGTCCTCGTCGCGGATCTCCATCTGCACGCCGGGCAGCGGCAGTCCGGCGCGGGTGCACACGGCGTCGGTGACGCGCTGCTCGTCCCAGTCGCGCATCTTCTCTTTGGGCCAGGCCAGGGACGCCAGGGGCGAGGTCTCGGTCATGCCCCACACCTGGATCAGCGGGATGCCGAAGTCGCGTCGGTAGCGTTCGATCAGCGCGCGGGGTGGACGGGCGCCGCCGCACAGCAGGTGCTTGAGCTCGGGCAGCCCGCCCCGGGCGGCCATCGCGTCCGCGACCGACATCCAGATGGTGGGCACGCCAGCGGCGATGGTGACCCGCTCGGCAGCCATCAGCTCGACCAGGGCGGCAGGGTCCAGCGGGCCGCTGGAGAAGACCTGCTTGGCGCCGTACGGGGTCGCGGTGTAGGGCACGCCCCAGGCGTTGGCGTGGAACATCGGCACCACCGGCAGAACGCACTCGCCGGGGCCGATCCGCATCGCGGCCTGGGAGGAGGCGGCGATGGCGTGCAGCACCGTCGAGCGGTGGGTGTAGACGACGCCCTTGGGGCGGCCGGTGGTGCCGGAGGTGTAGCACAGACCGAGCGGCGCGTTCTCGTCGATGCCCCGGGGTGCGTACGCGGTCGGCCGGCCGGCGATCAGCTCCTCGTAGGCGATGACGTCCGGCAGCGTGGTCTGCGGGACGGTGTCGCCGAGGACGATCAGGTGCCTGACGCCCGCAAGGCCGCCGCGCGCGTGCACCTTCTCCAGCAGCGGCAGCAGATCCGGATCGACCAGGATCGCCCGGTCCTCGGCGTGCCCGATGATGTACGCCAGGTCCTCCGGCGACAGCCGCAGGTTCAGTGTGTGCAGGACCCGCCCGGTGCACGGCACGGCCCAGTACGCCTCCAGGTGCCGATGGCTGTTCCAGGCCAGGGTCGCCACCCGCGCTCCCGACCCCAGGCCGAGCGCGTCCAAGGCGTGCATCAACTGCTGCGCCCGGCGGCCGAAGTCGGTGTAGGTGTAGCGGTGCACGCGGCCGTCGGGGAACCGCGTGATCACCTCGGTGTCGGGAAAGTAACGCGGGGCGTGGCCGAAGAGCAGCCACGTGTTCAGCGGGGTCTCCATCATCGCCATGGCGCACATCGTCATCGCGGGGCAGCGGCCCGGCCACGGATGGTTCCCACGGTCCGAGGGCCCAAGGAGTGGAGCGGATCCCCACCCCGTCGCGGCACCGGGAGGCGCGGGGCCGGAAAGTTCCCACACTCGCCGAGGGTGTGGAGTGGAGATTGTCTCCGTAGCCGCCCGGGGTGGCCGAATTTAACGTCTGCGTCACATCGGCATCCGCCGACATATCCCCGCGCAGCCGAGGTCGTCATGAGACAATCGCGCGCCATCCTGGTCACGCACGGCCTGTCCAAACAGTTCCAGGGCTTCCGGGCCGTCAGCGAGGTGGACCTGAGCGTCGCCGAGGGCACCGTGCACGCCCTGGTCGGTCCCAACGGGGCCGGCAAGACCACCCTGTTCAACCTGCTCACCGGCTTCCTGAAACCGTCCGGCGGGCGCATCACCTTCGCCGGGCGCGATGTCACCGGGCAGCCGCCCGAGCGCATCGCACGCCTGGGTGTGGCCCGCTCCTTCCAGGTCACCAGCCTGTTCCCGCAGATGACGGCCCGCGAGCACGTGGAACTGGCGCTGCAGTCCGCCACCGGCCTGGGCCGCCGCTTCTGGCGCAGCGACAAGCTGATACGCCGCTTCTCCGCCCGTGCCGCCGAACTCCTCGACGAGGTCGGCCTGGCCGCGCTGACCGAACGGCCCGCCGGAAGTCTGCCGTACGGGCAGAAACGGGCCCTGGAGCTGGCGATCGCGCTTGCGCTGGACCCCAAGCTGCTCCTGCTGGACGAGCCGACGGCCGGAATGGGCCTGGAGGACGTCGACCGCACCACGGCCTTGATCACCCGCATCCGCGAGGGCCGCACCGTGGTCATGGTCGAGCACAACATGAACGTCGTCGGCTCTCTCGCCGACACCGTCACCGTGCTGCAACGCGGCGAGGTGCTCGCCGAGGGCCCGTACGACCAAGTCAAGGCCGATCCGCAGGTCATCGAGGCGTATTTGGGAGCCGACGTTGCTTGAGATCGAGGGCGTCAGCGCCCGCTACGGCGAGGCGAAGGTCCTGCACGACGTGTCCCTGCGGGTCGGCGAGGGCGAGGTGGTTACCCTCGTCGGACGCAACGGCGCAGGCAAGACCACGCTGCTGAACTGTGCGATGGGGCTGCACCGTTCGATGACGGGCCGGGTGCGGTTCGCCGGCCGCGACGTCACCGCCGCTCCCCCGCACCGAAGGGCCCGCCTCGGCCTCGGTCTGGTCCCCGACGACCGGGGCGTCTACGCGTCCCTGTCGGTGGAGGAGAACCTCACCCTGCCGCCGGTCAAGGGCGTCTCCCCCTGGCCGCTGGAACGCATCTACAACACCTTCCCCGCGCTGGCGGCCCGCCGCCGTTTCCCCGGCGCCAAGCTCTCCGGCGGGGAGCAGCAGATGCTCGCCCTCGCCCGGGTGCTGCGCGCCGGGGCCCGGCTGCTCCTGTGCGACGAGCCGACCGAGGGGCTCGCCCCGGTCATCGTCCAGCGCATCGGGGACATCCTGCGTGAGGCCAAGGAACAGGGAGTGGCCGTGCTCCTCGTGGAGCAGAACCTTCGCTTCGCCACCACGGTCGCCGACCGTCACTACCTGCTCGGCCAGGGCCGCGTCGTCGAGTCCCTCGACAACACCGACGTACGCGAGCGCGAGGGCGAACTCCTCGCTCACCTCGGCCTGTGACACCCCGTCACCCGCTCACCGGACGCATCGATCAGGAGGAACCACACATGAAGCGCAGATTGTCGACGGGCGTGGCCCTGGCCGCAGCGGGGGCGCTGCTCGCAGGCTGCGGGGGCGGCGGCCCCAGCTCCGGCGGGGGCAAGATCAGCGACGACCAGATCGTCCTCGGCGTGCTCACCGACCTGTCCGGCATCTACGCCGATATCGCCGGGCCGGGCTCGGTCGAGGCCGTGCAGATGGCCGCGGACGACTTCAAGAAGAAGTACGGTGACAAGGCGGTCACGAAGAACATCGAGGTCATCAAGGCTGACCACCAGAACAAGCCGGAGGTCGCCAACACCCAGGCGCGGGAGATGTACGACCGCAAGAAGGCCGACGCCCTCTTCGACGTCCCCACCTCCTCCGCCGCGCTCGCGGTGGCGACGATCGCCCAACAGTCCAAGCGCCTGTACTTCAACACGGCTGCAGCCACCACCGAGCTCGCCGGCAAGAGCTGCAACCCCTACACCTACGAATGGGCCTACGACGCCTACATGCTCGCGCACGGCACCGGCGCCAAGGTCACGGAACAGGGCGGCAAGAGCTGGTACATGATCTACCCGGACTACGCCTTCGGGCAGGACATGCAGGCCAAGTTCACCACCGCCGTCGAAGGAGCGGGAGGCAAGGTCGTGGCCAAGGACCCCACGCCCTTCCCCAGCGACAACTACTCGACGTTCCTGCTCAAGGCGCCCGGCCTGAAGCCGAAGCCGGACGTGCTGGGCGCCCTTCAGGCGGGCGGCGACCTGGCCAACGTGGTCAAGCAGTACGAGCAGTTCAAGCTCCGGGACAAGGGGATCGAACTCGCCGTCGGCCTGCTGTTCGACAGCGACATCAACGCGGTCGGCGCGGACAAGCTGGCCGGGACGACGTTCACCACCGCCTGGTTCTGGAACCTCGACGACGAGGCGCGCGCCTGGGCCGACCGGTACAAGGAGCGCACCGGCAAGCGGCCGACGTTCGACCAGGCGGCCGACTACTCGGCGGCCACCCACTATCTGGAGGCCGTGCAGAAGGCCGGCACCGACAAGGCCGAAGAGGTCTCCAAGAAGCTGGACGGCATGAAGATCGACGATTTCTTCGCCCGGGGCGGCACCCTGCGTGCCGAGGACCACAGGCTCGTCCACGACGCCTACCTGGTCAAGGTCAAGGACCCGGCCAAGGCCGAAGAGGACGGCGACTACACCGAGCTCGTCGACACCATCCCCGCAGCCGAGGCGTTCGGCCAGCCGTCGCCGGACTGTCACATGAGCTGACCACCCGGACAGGCGGACCGCCCGCGACGGTGCGGGCGGTCCGCCGCCAGGCACAAGGGATCCCCCTCATGACCGCCGGACGACAGGACCACCCATGACCTCGTTCCTGCAACAGACCTTCAACGGGCTGGTCAGCGGCAGCTTCTACGCCCTGCTCGCACTCGGCCTCGCCGTCATCTTCGGCATGCTGCGCGTGGTGAACTTCGCCCATGGCGCCGTCTACATGCTCGGCGCGTTCGGCGCGGTCGTCCTCGCCGACAGCGCGGGCCTCGGTTTCTGGTGGGCGCTGCTGCTCGTACCCCTGGCCCTCGCGGTCGTGGGGACCGTGCTGGAGCGGCTGCTCATCCGCCGCCTCGCGGCCCTGGACCCGCTGTACAACTTCCTGCTCACCTTCGGCATCGCCCTGGTCTGCCAGGACCTGCTGCGCATGAAATACGGCTCGCACTCCCAGCCGTACGACCACCTGCCGTTCGCCGGCTCCGTCGACCTCGGCCTGTTCGACTTCCCGCGCTACCAGGTCTTCGTGCTCGCCGTTTCCGTGGTCGTGTGCCTGACGGTGTGGCTGCTGCTGACCCGCACCCGCATCGGCACCATCGTGCGCGCCGCCACCGAACGCCCCGAACTTACCCGGGCGTTCGGCATCGACACCGGGCGCTGGGTGACCCCCGTCTTCGGCTTCGGGGTCGGCCTGGCCGCCCTGGCTGGGGTGCTCGCGGCCCCCATGCGGGCGGTCAACGCCGCGATGGGCGGCGACCTGATCATCACCGTGTTCGCGGTAGTCGTCATCGGCGGCCTCGGCTCCGTGTTCGGCTCGGTGCTGGCCGGATTCGTCATCGGCATGCTCCAGGCACTCGGCAACCTGTACATCCCCGTCCTGTCCCAGACCTCCGTCTTCCTGCTGATGGCGGTCGTACTGCTGATCCGGCCCGCGGGACTGTTCGGCAAGGAGGAACACGCATGATCCTCGCCCTGGCCGGCGCGCTGCGCCGGTACCCCGCCGGAGTGCGATGGGGCCTGCTCGCCGCGGGACTGCTCGCCGCGTTCGGTCTGCCCTGGGTGCTGTATCCGCCGGTCGCCGCCGACATCCTGTGCTGGGGGCTGTTCGCCGTCGCCTTCGACCTGCTGCTCGGGCACGCGGGGCTGCTGTCGTTCGGCCACGCCGCGTTCTGGGGCACCTCGGCCTACGCCACCGGGCTGATAGCGATCCACAGCGGGCTGCCGTTCTACGTCGCCGTCCTGGGCGGCGCCGCGGCGGCCGCGTTGCTCGCCGCGCCCATCGGCTACCTCGCAGTCCGTCGCAGCGGGATCTACTTCGCCATGGTCACGCTGGCGTTCGCGCAGATGGTGTACTTCATCGCCAACCAGTGGGGAGACGTCACCGGCGGCGAAAACGGCCTGCAGGGCATCCCGCGGGAGCTGCCCGGGGTCGACCTGTCGGACTCGTTCGTCTTCTACTACGCCATGCTGCCCGTGGTGTTGCTCGGCCTCGTTACGGCCTGGCGGATCGTGCGCTCGCCGTTCGGGCGCGTGGTCGCCGGCGTACGGGAGAACCCCGACCGGGTGCGGGCGCTGGGCTACCCCGTCGACCGGTACAAACTAGTGGTCTTCGTCGCCTCCGCGTTCCTGTCCGGCCTCGCCGGCGGCCTGTACGCCGTCAACCACGGCTTCGCCTCGCTCCAGGAGGTCTACTGGACGACCTCGGGCAAGGTAGTGGTCATGACCGTCCTGGGCGGCATCGGCACCCTGTGGGGCAGCCTCATCGGCGCTGCTGCCGTCGTACGCCTGGAGGACTGGCTGTCCACGGCCGGTTTCGAGGAAACCGGGCTGGTCACCGGCAGTGTCTTCGTCGTCACCGTCCTCGTCTTCCGGCGGGGGGTGTGGGGCACACTGGCCCACCTGCTGCGCTACCGCGCCGCGCCGGGAACCGCGGAACCCGAACCGCACCTCGAACACGACCACGACGACACCGCGCAGCGCGTGCCATCGTAGGCGGCGCACCGTGCCCTTGCGGGTAGCGGTCCAGCACAGACACATCAGGTGCCCGCCCGAGCCGCCGGAGGGGGAACATGACCAACGACCTGTCGCCCACGAATACGGGCGCACAGACCGCCCACCGGTTGCTGCGCCTGCTGCGCGAGGGCGCCGCGCCCGAGGCGTACCAGGCGCTCCTGGACGGCTGCTCTGCCGACGAGCTGCCCTGTCTGGGTCCGCTGGTCGAGGACGCGCTGCACGTCAGAGCCCAGCTGGAGGAGCGCCGCCGCCGCGAGGACGAGCTGGCCGCGCTGTACGAGACCGCGGGCGACCTTTCTTCACTGCGTGACCTTGAGGCGGTGCTCCAGGCGATCGTGCGCCGTGCTCGCGGACTGCTCGGCACCGACACGGCCTACCTGATGCTGAACGACGCTCGGCGCGGTGATACCTACGTCCGAGTCACCGACGGAATCCGCACCGACGCCTTCAAACACTGCCGGCTGGCGATGGGGGCGGGGCTCGGCGGCCTGGTGGCCAAGACCGCGGTGCCTTACAACACCCCCGACTACCTGAACGATCCGCGGTTCGCGCACACCGTCGACGACGTCGTGCGCGGCGAGGGGCTCATCGCCATCCAGGGAGTGCCGCTCAAGCTCGGGAAAAAGGTCATCGGCGTGCTGTTCGCGGCCAACCGCAGCGCCCGGCCGTTCCCCGAGCACGAGGTGGCCCTGCTGGTGTCGCTGGCCAACCACGCCGCCATCGCGATCGAGAACGCCACACTCTTCCAGGAGGTCCAGCGGGCCGTCGACGACCTCACCGAGGCCAACGCCGTCATCCAGGCCCACAGCGCCTCCGTGGAGCAGGCCGCGTCCCTGCACGAACGGCTGACGAGCATCGTGCTGCACGGCGGTGGCATGGCCGACGTCGCCCAGAACCTCGCCGCCGTCCTCGGCGGCAGCATTCTCGTCCTGGCCCCCGACGGGCGCGTCATGGCCGGCGTGGGCACGGATCCCGTGGTGGAGCAGGCACAAGCGGGCGGCGTCCTGCCGGAAGGGTCCCCGGCGGCCCGTGCCGTGCACGAAGCCTGCGTGCTGAGCGCCGAGTCCCGTCGCACCCGTCGCATCCCCGGGACGGGTGCGGCGGCCTCGGCCTGCGCCACACCGATCACGGCGGGAACCGAGGTCCTCGGCTCCCTGGCCCTGGTGCGCGCCCGGCTCGACGCCGCCGATGTACGCTCCCTGGAACGCGCGGCGCTGGTCACGGCGCTGATGCTGCTCAGCGAGCGCAGCGTCGCCGAGGCCGAGCACCGCCTGCGCGGCGAGATACTGGAGGACCTGCTCGGCGCCCCGCACCGGGACCTCGAAGGGCTGCGGCGCCGCGCCGCCCTGATGGGCCTGGACCTCGGTCGGCCGCACACCGTCCTCGCGGCCCGCTGTCGCGGGGGCGGGCACCGCCGGGCCATCGCCGACGCGGCCACCGCGTTCGCCGCCCACGCCAAGGGCCTTGCCGGCGAGTACCGCGGCGACGTCATCGTGCTGCTCCCCGGGGACGATGCCCCGGCGCGGACCGCCTGCTCACTCGCCGACCACCTGTCACGCACCGTGGGCGGCCCGGTCACGGTCGGCAGCACGTCGGCCGCCCCCGGTGTCGACGCCCTCGTCGCGGCCCACCGGGACGCGGCGCAGTGCCTCGGCGTCCTGCTCGCCCTCGACCGCGACGGAGAGGGCGCCTCCCTCGACGAACTGGGCATCTACGGGCTGCTGTTCAGCCAGGCCGGCCGCGACGAGCTGCAACGGTTCGTCCGCTGCGTCATCGGCCCCGTCCTCGACTACGATGAGCGCCGCAGCGGCGAACTGGTCCGCACCCTCCTGGCCTACTTCGACTGCGATGCGAGCCTCACCCGCACCGCCGCCGGCCTGTTCGTCCACGTCAACACGCTCTACCAGCGCATCGACCGGGTCACCGCCCTGCTGGGGCCGCAGTGGCGCCATGGCGACCACGCGCTGCAGGTCCACCTCGCGCTGAAGGTGCACAGCGTGCTGTCGGCGCACTGAGCGGGCGACCGCCCCGCGTCGCTTGTACTCGGCCATGGACGCCTTGATGTCCTCGCACGCCTGGGGGGTCGGCTCCGAACATGTCGGTGCCGTGCGCGTTCCCGTCGACGATGTTCAGCTGCGCGTCCGGTGACGTGCCGCACTTCTTGCACTGGGTCTTCGCATCCTCCGCGAAGCTCGAGTCCAGCTCGGCGGCCACGTACAGCACGGGGACGGTCAGGCGCGCGGCGGCCTGCTCGGAGTCCATGCCCCGGTGCACGCCGATCCCGCGGAGACGTTGATCCGACCTGTGATTGCGGGGCCTGCCGATCGTGCGCAACGTCTTTACGGCGCTCAAAGGTTGCATTGCTTTTCGGCAATATTCAGCAACAACTTTCAAGCCAACGAGGCCTGGGACCGGTGCCGTTGGCTGTCCCCGCCTGCATCTGCTGGATCGGCTGAGCGCCCGTGTCTGGCGGGCGGTGGCCAGTCGGACGGTGGGGAACGCCACCGGCATCTATTTCGCGGGACTGCCCGTCTACGTGTTGGTTTTCACCAGCCGCCCGGCTCTGCTTGTGCCCGTTGCCGTCACCCTGGGGGCCGCCATGATCGCAAGCGGCCACAAATCATGGACGCGATTGCGGAAGGTATCCACACGGCTGTCCAAGAACGTCCGGACACTTGAGCGCGACCTGGAGAGAATCCGCTCGGCGAAAGAGGCGACCGAGGAAGCCCGCGATCAGCACGAAGAAGCTGGGACGCGGTGGAGCTTGACCTCCAAACCAACGTGGATACGGGCTACACCTTCTTGGGCACGCCGTTCCTGCCTCCCGAGGTGACCGATGCCCTGCGCGAGGGGGTCGAGAAGGCGATCAAGGGAGACCCGGATGCGGACAAGGCCCTGAAGAGCGACCCCGAAAAAATCCGGGACGCATGTGCTGGGCGAATCGACTCGGTGGCGTGATCCGAGTCGCCAGCACCAGTCACGAGGATGGGGCGGCGGGCAGACCGGAGGAGGCCGGCGCGGGTCCTTGCCCAGCAGGATGGCGGACGGGCGATCGACTACCGCACTACTCCAAGATCCGGGCCATTCCCGGGCCAAGTCCCGCCCAAGAATCACCAAGTCATTCGTTTTCGCTGGTCATCACAGGTGCGGGCCGTGTACC
>NZ_JAYWVC010000189.1:0-14918 GCF_036281785.1 Streptomyces chiangmaiensis
TGTGATCCCGCTGTCCGGTGCCCGGGTGGCCCTGGTCGTCGGCGACATCGTGGGGCACGGCATCAACGCGGCGGCGACCATGGGCAGACTCCGCACGGCCGTGGAGGCGCTGGCCGACATGGACCTGCCTCCCGATGAACTGCTCGCCCACCTGGACGACCTCGTCGTCCGCCTGGCCCAGAAGGACGCCGACCCCGAGGAGCCGGCCACCGCAACGATGGCCGCCACGTGCCTGTACGCCGTCTACGACCCGACCACCCGGTGCTGCACGATGGCCCGGGCCGGCCACCCGCCACCCGCGGTCATCGACCCGCACGGCCGCGTCACCTTCCCCGAGCTGCCCACCGGGGCCCCGCTCGGCCTCGGGCTGGTCCCCTTCGAGTCCGTCACGTTCCACCTGCCCGAGGGAAGCGTGCTCGCCCTGTACACCGACGGGCTGATCGAGGACCGCGACCAGGACATCGACGTCGGCATGGACCGACTGGCCGCCGCCCTGGCACGACCCGGCCTCCCGCTGGAAGACCTGTGCTCGTTCGCCGTCGACACGCTGCCCGCCAAGGCACCGAGCGACGATGTCACCCTGCTCCTCGCACGGACCCGTGCACTCGGCCCGGACCAGATCGCCTCGTGGCGGCTGCCGGCCGAGCCGACGGTCGCCGGCCGGGCCCGGGCTCTGGCCACCCGCCAACTGAAGCAGTGGGGACTGGAGTACCTGGTCGAGTCCACGGAACTGATCGTCAGCGAACTGGTGACCAACGCCATCCGGTACGGCAACGGCACCATCGGCCTGCGCCTCATCCGGCACGAGCTGCTGACCTGCGAGGTCTCCGACGCCGGGAACAGCCACCCACGCCTGCGCCACCCCCGTACCACCGACGAGAACGGCCGCGGCCTCCTCCTCGTCTCGCGGCTGTCCCGCAGATGGGGGACCCGCTACGCGGCGGACGGCAAAGTCATCTGGGCCGAACAGCAACTGACACCCAGCTCATGAGCCCAACCGCCCGAGCACACCACACGCACCGGTGGCGACTCAGCTGCCCACGGAGTCCCACCGGCCTCCTCCGGGCAACATCGCCCCCATGGCAACACCGTGGGTTCCTTGGTTGCCCTAGAGCGCCTGGTCGCTCGGCGCGTGCCGCAGCCGTGCCACATAGGGCGGTCAACACCGGTTCGCCTCAGTCGAGATGGGCCGGTGACCTGCCGGCTTCCACAGCTGGAGTGACCTGCGCGCCAGGCCCGTGCCTGACCGCCACCCTTACGAGGCGGATGTCGCGGAGCGCGACATCCGGTCGACGCCTGGGCCGGCCCCTACCACGTGTCGCAGCCAGGGCCGGCCACAAGCTGTGCTGGGCCCGAGACCGTACCCGGCAGGCCCCCGGACGGTCAGTCCCGAGCTGCGCGCAGGTTCTCGGCGGCCTTGGCCAGGCCCTTCTCGAAGGCCTCGATGCCGCGGTCGTCAACCCAGTTGTTCTGCACGCTGGTGGTGTTGGCCCCGTCGCGGACCACGCCGTACTCCACGTCCACCACCATGTCGTCGCCGTATTCCACCTTGAGGCTGAAGCCGAGCGTCTCGTCGCCGACCTTGTCCACCTCCAGGGGCTTGGTGGTGACCTTGGCCTTCCCGCCCCCGAACTTGGAGTCGAACGTGCCGCACTCGTCGATGGCCTTGCCCAGGGCGGTCATCGCGCGCTTCGCCTGGTCGGGCGAGTAGGCGCTGACATCCTGGCTGACCATGTTCTTGCCCTTGAGGAAGACCGCCTGGGCGTTCGCCTTGTAGTCGGCGTCGATCCGACCCGTGTTGAAGAGGTCCACCAGCAGCTGGCAGGCCGCGTCGGCCGGCTTGGCGAGCAGGTCTTCTGGAGCGGCCTCACCGTCGATGACCAGCTGGGGGTCCCGCTTCCAGCCCTTCGGAAGATCGCTGTCGACCAGCAGCGCCTTCTCCGCCGCACGGCTGCTCATCGGTTCAGATGTCGGCTCGGAGGCGGCCGAAGTCTCGTCGCTCGGGTTGGCGTCCTTGTCGTCCGCGGCACCGCCTCCACAGGCGGCGACCAGGGCAAGGGCGGAGGCGGCGAAGGCGACCGCGGCGGCGCGGCGTATGCCGTTGTACACGTGCTTCTCCCAGTAGATGGAGCGGGGGGCGCCCCATACGACACGCAGACCGGCCCAAGGGTTGTAACGGAACTTGTGATTCCGTGTGGTTCCGTGCGTACAGCGGACGCATCCGGAGGGGGTCGGCAAGGTCGGCGCCGACCTCGCCACCGACCTGGGCCACGCCGCCGTCGAACGCCGCCGTTTCCTCGTCGTGGCCGCCTTCACCACCGCCCACGTCGCCTGCCGTTCGCCCACGACGGTCAGGCGGGCGGGGACGGCATGGAGACGCCCAACAGGGAAAGGAAAGCGGAGGCCGCGGGTGACGGGGTGAACCGGCCCCAGATGAGGCGCTCGACCCGTATCGGCCCGTTGGTGATCGGTACACACCGCAGTCCGTGCAGTTCGGCGGCGAACGCCGCGGGCAGCAGGGCGATGCCCAATCCATGGCGGACCATCCGGACCATGAGCTCGATGCCGGACACCTCGAAGGCAACCTCGCGCCGCAGGCCGACCGCCGCGAACGCCTGGTCCGACTGGGCGCGGGCGGCGCTGCCGTCGGCGAAGTCCACAAACACCTCTTCGGCGAGGAGGCGAAGGTCCACCTCATCTTCCGCGGCCAGCGGGTGGCCGGGCGCGACCACCGCGACATGGTGCCCGTGGGCAAGTTCCTTGTCACGGACGCCCTGCGGCCGGAATCCGGGCTGTACGCCGAGGAATGCCGCGTCGAGTCTGCCGTCGCGCACCTGCTCGACGAACCGCTCGCTGGAGCCCGCCCGGAGACTGATCCCTACCTGGGGGTAGCGCAGGCGGTAGTCCCGGAGCACCGCGGGGAGATCGACGGCCGCCACGGTGGGGATCGATCCGACGGTCAGTGTGCCCCGTATTTCACCGGTGGCCGCCGCCACCTCCGCCCGGGCCCGCTCGGCCGCTTCCAGAGCCTGGCGGGCGGACGGCAGGAACGCCTCCCCGGCAGTGGTCAGCCGCACCCGGCGGCTGGTCCGATCGAACAGCCGGGCGCCCAGTTCCTTCTCCAGCCGGGCCACTTGGTGGCTGAGCGCGGACTGGACGATGTGGCACCGTTCGGCGGCGCGGGTGAAGCTGGCGGTCTCCGCCACCGCGAGGACGTATCGCATCTGCTGAAGATCCATTGATCAATGGTGAAACGCGATGGATCACATGACAAACATGCGTTGGACCGATGGATACCTGCTCCGCGATGCTCAGCTCAGCGGCAGGCCACGGCAACCGGCGACCAGCCGCCGCGGACCGGTCAGGTCCGCAGCCGCCGACCCCGTCGTACCGCCACCGGCGCCCCGGCGCCCCGACCCTGCGGAGACATCCATGCGCGTGATCGCCTTCGACCACCTCGTCCTGAGCGTCGCCGACATCGAGCGCTCACTCGCCTTCTACACCGGCCCGATGGGCCTGCAGCCGGTGCGGGTGGAGGAGTGGCGGGCCGGCAAGGTCTCCTTCCCGTCCGTGCGGGTGAGCCCCACCACCATCATCGACCTCGTCAAGGCGCCCGCCGAGCGGCCGGAGGGCTTCAACGTCGACCACATCTGCCTGGTGGTCGAACCGCTCGACTGGCAGCAGGTCATCGATTCCGGCGTCTTCACGGTGCTGGACGGTCCCGGAGAGCGCTTCGGCGCCCAGGGCACCGCGGTCTCCCTCTATGTGCAGGACCCGGACGGCAACACTGTGGAACTGCGCTGGTATCCGCAGGACGCCTGAGAATGCCCACGTCGAGCCATCGGACACCCTGGCTGGTGCGCCCTGTTGTGCCGACGCGCGGGATCCTCCGCCAGGCCACCGGAAGGGAGCGCCATCACGCCGAGCCGAGGGCGAGGTTGAGACTCGTCTGGACGCGGTCTCGGCGCGCCGACCGCAGCGCCGCGATGGTCTCCGGCAGCAGCACGAGCAGCGCGATGACCACACCGACGACGTCCTGCGGCATGTCGGCCGCCGCCACGCCGGACTCGATGGTGGGCGACACACCCTTGGCGAGCCCGACGACGCCGACGAGGGCGAGGCCGAGCAACCCGAGACTGAGGGCCGCGACGCGGGCGGAGGGCGGGTTGGCGTGGTCCTCCGCGGTGATCACCTCTCCTTGCCGGGTGATCGGAAGGAAACAGTCGCGGTGGCGTACGGTCTGCGTCGCCACGAACAGCCCGTGCAGCACCACCGAGGACAGCGCGGCGAAGGTGAGCTGGGTGGGAAGAGCCGCGTGAGGACACGGTGGATACGTGATCTTTTGCGAGACCCGAACACCTGGCCGCGTTAGACTCGCCGCCGGCGAAGGGGCCCGGCGGGGCGGAGAAGACGGGGGAGGCCGCGGTGGCGGTACCGGGAAAGAAGATCGCACTGTACGCGGTCGTGGTCTTCGTGCTCTACGTGATCATCACCGATCCGGCCAGGGCCGCCGACTACGTCCAGATAGGGTTCGAGGGCATTTCGAATGCCGCCAAGGCCATCGGCCACTTCATGACGTGGATCGCCAACGGGGCCGAGTGAGGCTTCTGCGGGCCGGGCGGCCACCGTCGTCGTCACCCTGGGAGCGCCCGTGATCCGGCACCTGGTCCTCTTCAAGCTCAACGAGGGCGTCCAGCGCGACGACCCGCGCGTCGTGGAGGGCGCGCGCGCCTTCGAGAGGCTCGGCGGCCTGATCGACGAGCTCCGCTTCTGGGAGTGCGCCTGGAACATCAGCGACCGGCCCATCGCCTACGACTTCGCGATCAACTCGGCGGTGGACGACACGGACGCCCTGCAGCGCTACCTCGAGCACCCGGCGCACCAGGCGGGCGTCGCGCTGTGGCGCGAGTTCGCCACTTGGGTGATGGCCGACTACGAAATCTGAGCGACACCGCCCACGGATTCAGGGCGACACCACCCGCAGAGCCCCCCACCGGAAACGGTGGGGGCTTTTCTGCGTGATATGCCCCAACTCTCCCACAACACGGCGTTATGCGGTGCTTGCACACAGTGTCCATTTCTTGTGATGCTATGACCGCTTTTGACGGCGACTTGACGGATGCGTGGATGGATGAAGAGGTGGCGTTGACCGTGTCGGCCAGTACCGCGCCACCCCAGGACGAGGCTCCGACCCCCGCACCCGGCAGCCCCCAGGGATCCACCACGACCGACGCCCCGCCACCGGAATCCACACCGGCCGCCACCGACCAGAAGCGCCGCGGCGCCGACACCCGGGCCCTCACGCAGATGCTCTTCGCCGAGCTCAAGGGACTGGAACCGGGCACGCCGGAACATCATCGCGTGCGCGGGGCGCTGATCGAGGCGAACCTCCCGCTCGTGCGCTACGCCGCCGCGCGCTTCCGCTCCCGCAACGAGCCCATGGAGGACGTCGTCCAGGTCGGGACCATCGGCCTGATCAACGCCATCGACCGCTTCGACCCCGAGCGTGGCGTGCAGTTCCCGACCTTCGCGATGCCGACCGTGGTCGGCGAGATCAAACGCTACTTCCGCGACAACGTCCGAACGGTCCACGTCCCGCGCCGGCTGCACGAACTGTGGGTGCAGGTCAACAGCGCGACCGAGGATCTGACGACGACGTTCGGACGCTCGCCCACCACCGCCGAGATCGCCGAACGGCTGCGCATCACGGAGGAGGAGGTGACTTCCTGCATCGAGGCGGGCCGTTCCTACCACGCGACCTCGCTGGAGGCCGCCCAGGAGGGCGACGGACTGCCGGGACTGCTCGACCGACTCGGCTACGAGGACCCCGCGCTCGACGGGGTCGAGCACCGCGACCTCGTCCGGCATCTGCTCGTCCAGCTGCCCGAGCGGGAGCAGCGGATCCTCCTGCTGCGCTACTACAGCAATCTGACCCAGTCGCAGATCAGCGCCGAACTGGGAGTCTCCCAGATGCATGTGTCAAGACTCCTCGCCAGGAGTTTCGCACGGCTCCGATCCGCAAACAGGATCGATGCATAACCCGCGAGAGCGAATCGCCCGCAGAGGCTTTTCCCGATAGATATCTGCCGAAAAACCATCAGAACACTTCCAACCAGGGCGCTTTCACATCGTGCATGTCGACATGTCGCTACAGCGCGTTGCCGACATGTGACATTCTTCCGGAAGCGCGTTTGCCGCAGCCTCGCAGCCGGTATTCAGGTGGAGGCTGCGTTCCCTACGACGGGAGCGTCCGCCGCGACCGTCCCGCGACCCAAAGGGGGTGGCATGTCCGCAGACCAGGGCAGCTCGAAGGTGCTCACGCTCATGCAGAGCGACTCCGCGCCCGACGTGCTTCAGGACCTTCAGGCCCCTCAGGACCTTCCGAGCACCGAGACCGTTCCGGCGCCCGAGGCCCAGGACCTTCCGTCCGCCCACGAGGCCATCGACACCCGCACCCTGTCCCGCTCCCTCTTCCTGCGGCTCGCCACGCTCGACGAGCACAGCCCGGAGCGCGCCTACGTCCGGGACACGCTCATCGAGCTGAACCTCCCGCTCGTCCGGTACGCGGCCGCCCGCTTCCGCAGCCGCAACGAGCCGATGGAGGACATCGTCCAGGTCGGCACGATCGGGCTGATCAAGGCGATCGACCGCTTCGACTGCGAACGGGGCGTCGAATTCCCGACCTTCGCGATGCCGACGGTCGTGGGCGAGATCAAGCGGTTCTTCCGGGACACGTCGTGGTCGGTGCGCGTACCCCGCCGCCTCCAGGAGCTGCGCCTGGCCCTGACCAAGGCCAGCGACGAGCTGTCGCAGAAGCTGGACCGCTCCCCGACGGTTCCCGAACTCGCCGCCGTGCTGGGCGTGTCGGAGGAGGACGTGGTCGACGGCCTCGCTGTGGGCAACGCCTACACGGCGTCCTCGCTCGACTCCCCGGCCCCCGAGGACGACGGTGGCGAGGGCTCCCTCGCGGATCGCCTCGGCTACGAGGACTCGGCCCTCGAGGGCGTGGAGTACCGCGAGTCCCTCAAGCCGCTGCTGGCCAAGCTCCCGCCCCGCGAGCGGCGGATCATCATGCTGCGCTTCTTCGCGAACATGACGCAATCGCAGATCGGCGAGGAGGTCGGCATCTCGCAGATGCACGTCTCGCGACTGCTGACCCGCACGCTCGCGCAGCTGCGGGAAGGCCTCATCTCGGACTGAGGCGCGGGGGAAGCCGGGGCGGTGTCCGGGGGCGTCCGGTCCGCCCGGGGCTTCCTAATTGACGGGGCGTCAGCCACACTGGCGCGATGCTTCGAGCGACGTGGTTGCGGGGCCGTCGAGGGGCCGTGATCGGTGCCTCGACGGCGGTCGTGTGTCTGGGCGGCATTCTGGCCGCGTACGCGGGGGGCTCGAGCGGCGACGGATACGTCGCGGTCGGGCCCGCGGGCGGCACCCCTGTCGCGTCCGGCGCGGCGGTGGCGCCGACCGGGAACGTGACGCTCGTACCCCTGGAAACAGCGGAGGGCCCCCGGGAGGGGGTACGGCGGCGCCCGGCCACCGAGTCCGGCACCTCACCCGCCCCGGGACCGACGTCCGTTGCGTCCTACGACCCGGGCGGCGCCACCGACAGCACTGTGCCCACGGCCCGCGCCACCGACTCCGCACCCACGGAGGCGGGTTCGCCCACCCCGACGGCAACCGCCCCTCGTGCGACACCGGGTGGGCCGGCCGCGCTGAGCGTTGGCGAACCCGTACGGGAACCCACGGACCGGCGGTGGTGCGAGAAGGTGGCCCTCTCCTTGCACAACACCGGGGAGAGCGCGGTGCGTTCGGGCACGGTCACCTTCGGCACGCACATCATCGGGCTGCTCGGGATCGACTGGGCGACGGTAAAGTCCACGGACTCGCTGCTGACCCCGATCGCCCCCGGGGCGTCGGTGAAGAGGACCTGGACGGTGTGCGTCGACAGAGTCTATGAAGCGTCTTTTCTACTGGGTGCGCACATGGAGCACGACGTCACAGTGACGTACCCCGGAGGGGACCCGATCTTCATCTCTCACACCCGAGAGAAGGAGCGGCAATAGCCGGGGGCAGCGCAGCCTCTGGAACACAGCGGGCCCGCCCGGTGCGCCAACACCGGACAGGCCCTTGATCACCCCCTGATCCAGCAGGAGATGACCCACGATGAACCGTACCCCCGCACCCGCAGGCGAGAGCGCAGACCGCTTCACCTGGGGCCTGATCCTCGAGGTCTTCCACGTCCTCGACGCGCACGGCTAGCAGCGCGGCGACAACCAGCACGTCGGCCAGGCCGTCCGCATCCTCATGGACCTCGTCACCGCGTGCGAGGGCGGCGAGCAGCGGTGAACGCGGCAGACCTGACGCAGCGCCTCGAGGTGCTCGAGCAGCAGCTCGCCGACGTCTCCCGCATGGCGCGCGCCGACCGCGCGCAGTTGACCTTCCTTCGCGGGCTGCTCGCCGGAGACCCAGAGCCGGAGGAGAGTGCGCCGCAGCGGCCCGTGCTCCGTGTCCTCCAGGGTGGCGCATCGTGCGGCGCACCGCGGCGATCCGACCGCCACCACCTCCGCGCCGTCTGACGGGCACACAAAGACCCGCCCCACCGAGTCTCTTGCGGAGGCCTCAACGGGGCGGGCGGTCCCATCTCACCAGTTCTTGCGGAGCCTGGCCAGACGGGCGTCTACGGCGCGGTCTTCCCCAGCGCCTCGAAGTGGTCCATGAGCGCCTTCAGCGCGCGGGCGAGACGCCTGGCGTACGCCACCTCACCGCCCGGCGCGCGGCGCGGCGCGGAGCCTGTCGCGCGCCTCACCCACGCAGGCAAGAGCGCAGTAGCGCGGGATGCTGTCACTCGACAGCCTGGCGGCCGCCTGCTCGACCTCGGGAATCAGCAACTCGAGGTGGCCGCGCATCTGGAGCGTCAGCGTCTCCAGCTCGTCGGCGGCCGGCGGCAGCACCTCGGGTACGGCGTCCGGGTCCAGGAGCCGGTCAACGGTCTCACGCATCGTCTCGAGGTCGACCGGTACCTGATCTTCAGCGGTGGGTGGGCGGGCGGTACGGTGTCGCATGTCGACGCTCCCTTGAAGCGTTGGCCATGCCCCGGGGCCGTTTGCGCGGTCGCCGGGGTCTTCTCGTTCCTCGACCGTAGCGGCATCTTGTCTAGGACGTCTACAACGTTGCCCATATGCGCAGCGTGGGGGACATATCTAACGTCCTAGTCATGGAGATCGATCGCTTCGACCCGACACCCATCTACAAGCAGGTGGCACACGTCATTCGCGCGAGGATCCAGTCCGGCGAGCTCCGCCCGAAGGACCCGATCCCGTCCGAGTCGAAGATGGTCGCCGACTACGGAATCGCCAGGGACACCGCGCGGCAGGCCGTCGCTCTGCTGCGCTCCGAGGGATGGGTAATCACCATTCCCCAGCGCGGCAGCTACGTCGCCGAGCAGCGGCCGGAGGAGCCAGCCGAGAACGGCGGCGAGGAGTGATCGCCGGTCCGAATGGGACCAGTTCAGCACCCCTATGCAGGGTGCATATCCATACAAACAAGCTGCATAAAAAATCTTGCATGGGTATGCGGGCCTATTTGGCCGGTCTTCGCTTCGCCGGAATAAGCCCCAGACCCGTACAGGAACAAGATCAGCAGCGGAGCGGGGTCGCCAGGTCAGTGGATCTTCTCGAGGGTGGGGTGCCCCCCCTCCCGTGCACCGTGTGTCATGGTTCGCACGTTGTTGTGACGCTTCGCAGTGCATGGGTGTCATGCATGGTTATGCAGCGCTATGCAGTGTGCTGATCCACTATGCAGTGCTATGCAGTGGCTTATGCAGTGGTGCGTGCGCTGGCTGCATGGTGAGGGAGGGCTGCGGCGGGTGCCGGGTGCCTGCCGTGCGCTGCCTGGGTGCAGCGCGGTTGAGTCGTTGGGTTTGATCGTCTTCTGATCAAGCGTTCGCGGAGATCGAAGTGCTCAGAGCTTCGCGTGGTCAGGGCGGGGCAGGCAGGTGGCTGTCGTGGTGGCCACCTGCCTGCCCCGCGGTCCCGCGCCGCCATCCCGTCCGGCGCGGGAGTCTGGTCAGTGCTGCTGTCCCGGTGCGCTGGCCTCAGGCGTCGAGCAGGCGGAACGCGTTGTCCACCACGGAGTCGGAGCCGGTGCGGAACCACAGCAGCGCGCCCCGCTGGCCCGTGGGCCGGCGGTTGGCGCCGACCAGGTTCGGGATGAACTCGAGCTGGGTGCCGATGCGGTCGACGATCACGAAGTTGCGGAAGTCTCCGTACAGCAGGATGGGGTTGCTCGCTGCGGCCTCGAACGTGCCGTCCATGTTGGACAGCTCGTTCAGTGGCTTGCCGAGCAGGCGCCCGTCGGCGATCTCGGGGAACTTGAGCGATCCCGCCGCGGACTCGAACTGCTTGATCGTATTGATGATCGCGATGTTGGCGCACCACTGCGCGTTCGCGGAGAACCGCGGCGGCAGCGCGTTCTGCACCTTGAAGACGTCGGCCGCGACCAGCGTGTCGGCGGTGGCGGTGTTGACGATCGAGGGAGAGCCGACCAGGCCGGTGATGATGCCGGTCGGCTGCCCGGTGCCGGTGCCGAGCGTGTAGGCGGTGTTCATCAGCTGGTCGGCAGCGTCGACGAGCACGCGCTGCAGCTCCCCGAGGAAGTTGACCGCGTCCATGCCGACCTCGAAGGAGTACGGCACGAAGCTGTCGCCGAAGTAGACCGGGATGGGCGGGTTGGCCAGGGTCGGGGAGCCGTCCGCGGCTTCCACGGCCTCCGCCTTCCACTCCGCCGTGGCGCCCGCGGACGTGACGCCGGACCACTGGTCAGTTGCGGTCACGACGTTGCGCGAGATCCGCCGCAGCGGGTTGGTCGAGCCGCTCGAGGTGAGCAGGATCGACGGGTCCAGGGTGAGCGGCACCATGTAGCCGCCTGCGGGGTCGGAGAGGCTCATGGCGCGCATCTCGGCCTGGACTTCGGCGACGCGCCGGTATGCCTCGCCCTCCTCCGGCGTCCACAGCAGGTGTCCGCGCTCGGGGTCGGCGCACAGCTTCGCGAACGCGCTGCGGTACGCCTCAGCGCCCGTGGTGACCGCCCACCGGGCGGTGAGGGTCTGGCCCTGCGGGGGTTCGTGGCGCAGCAGCTTCTCCACCCGCTCCGCGGCGTACTCCGGCAGGGTCCGGGCGCGTACGGCGCCGTCGAGGGTGCGCATGGCCGCGTCACGCAGCTGGGGCCGCTCAGGGAGCCGAGCGGGTGCAGCTGCAGCGTCTCGTCGCGGCGCCGGTCGGCGTCGCCGTTGAGGTGGCGCGCCGCCGCTACGGCGATCGGCTCCTCTGCCGGTGCGCCAGGCTCGAAAGGTCCGCCGCGCTCCATGCGCGCCTGGCCGCTGGCCACGAACGCGCGCAGGTGGTCACGCTCCGCGCCGCGGACTTCCTCGCCCAGCGCCTTGTATGCGGCGAACTGGTGCTCCTGGTTCTGGCTGCGCCGCTCGTAGCCCTCGAGCATGGCGCACCGCTCGAGCACGTGGTGGTGGATGCGCTGGCGCTCGCGAGAACTCATCGCGCGGAGCCGCCCGGCCACGTGCTCGCCGCCGTCGCTTCGAGTGGCCGCCTGCTCCAACAGGTCAGACACAACAAGGGTGATCTCGTCCATGGGGACATGCCTTTCGGGCGTCATGAGGGAAGGGGCGGCGGGCGCATGCCTCACACCGCGGGGGTCTCGCCGGGCAGTTGCCCGACCACGAGGGGCCCCGAATGACGCCGAACGGCAGTTGCCTGACTCCGGCGTACTCAGGATACCCGCAGTGCAGGCCGGTTACGCGGTCCGCGCGTTGTGCATGACGACACCGTGAGGGGTGGCCCGTACGGTGCCGTCGGGCGCGTAGCGGGCCAGCCAGGGGCAGCTGTCCTCGTGCTCCACGGCCACCACCAGGACGACGCCGAACAGCCCCTTGCCGCGGGACACGTAGATCTCGGAGGGGCAGTCCTGGCAGGCCAACGCCCGTAGCTGAGCGGGCGTCAGGGGGGGATGGGCATGGTTCGTCTCCTTGGCCGTCGGGGTCGTCGCCGTGCTAGAGCTGGTCGAGCAACTCCATTGCGGCGGTGAGGATCTCGGTCGGGATCCGGTGCGCTTGGAGGCGGCGCCGGGCGCCCTCGAGGGAGCGCACGCCGTCCAGGGCGATCGCGGCGACTCCGGCGCTCTTCCTGCGCGCGGACCCGACCGCGGCGAGCCGCTGGAGTTCGCGGGCCCGGGCGGCGTACGCGGCCATGGGCGACGCCGGGGCGGCCTTCCTGGTCACGAGGTGGCCCCTTCGTTGGTGAGCGCGACTCCGATGGCGGGGTTGCCGTTGATCGGCCAGTCGCCGGGCTCGTACGCGCGGCGGGCGTCGCTGTCGACGAGCCACGACTCGTACGGGCACCAGGTGTCCGCGGCCGTCTCGATATCGTCGAAGCCCTCGAGGAAGGCGGCGTCTTCGTCGAAGACCTCGTACCGGAAGCCGCGCTGAGGTGGCTCGGTTCGTGGGGGCGCCGGGAACAGCGGTTGGTCGGTCACGTGGGACTCCCTTCGGTCCGGGCGGCGATGCGGGCCAGCAGCACGTCGACGTGGCACGGCAGGCTCGGCTTGCAGCGGCAGGCGAACTGGACATGCGCGGGCTCGGCGGCGGCCTGGTCCACGAGTTCGGGGTGCGCATCGAGGTGGGCGGCGTACAGGGCGAGCGCCTCGGCACGGTCGTGCACCGCGCCCTCGCAGGCCGGCACCTGGCACGGCTTGGGTTTCCGGCCCTCGGTGCCGACGACGTGCGGGTTGGCGTACGGGGAGCGCTTCAGGTACGGGGCTTCACGGCCCGCGTACACGGCCCCCTCGGGGACACAGGGAGCGAAGCGGCTGCCCGTGACGACAGCGCGACGGTTGATCACGATCCGGCTCCTTCGTCGTCGTCCGTGGGCTCGGTCGTCTCGGCGGTGATGGCGTCCAGGAGCCGGTGGGCAGCAGCCTCGAGGCGGTTGCGGCAGGCGATGGAGCAGGTACGCAACGGCACTTCGGACGGCACGTCGGGAATCTCCGACCAGCACACCGGGCAGTAGCGCGTCATGAGGGCTCCGTGAACTCGGTGAGCGGGTACTGGTCGAGCCACTCCATACCCGGCGCGGATCGCAAGTTGGGCTTGAGGTGCACGCGGCACCCGGCGTCGATGGCCTGGACGACGATGCGGGCGACCCATTCGAAGGGCGGCGCGAATGCGGGCACGGTGCCGTCTGGCTGCTGTGTCTGGGTCTGGGCGCCGATGACGACCCAGTCGAACATCGACAGGTCGGTGAACTCCAAGGGCTCTCGGAGGGGTTCGAGAGAGAGCCACTTGGTGACGCCGCGGATCTCGCGGAAGGCTCGTTCGGCGATGCGTACGCGCTTCTGTTCGTCCACCGAGGTGCCGACCCAGGCGCCGGGCGGCATGTCGAGGCCGACGTACCGGTCCGGGAACTTGGTCAGGAGGATGTACTGCCACTGCGGTGAGGCGAGCATGGAGGCGTGGACGCGGTCGATCCATTCCTGTGGGACCCATCGGCCGTAGAGGTCGGCCATGGAGCAGACGAACACGCGGCGCCAGGCGCAGATCTCGCACTCGCCGTCCGGGCACGCCTGGTGAGAGTCGTCGCGAAACTCGGCGGGGATGACAGTGGGGGCGGGTGCGTCGAGGCGCTGTTCATGGAACAGCGGATTGAAGCCGGCCGGGTACGACGCCTTGAGCCGCTCGCTGTTGGCAAGTTCGCGGGCGTAGCAGTAGGTACAGCCGTGCAGGCAGCCGGTGACCGGGTTCCACGACCAGTTGGCCCAGGAGATGCCGGGGGTGCTGTTGAAGGTAGGTTTGCCGCTGGGCTTCGGGTAGGGCACGGGTTCGCCGGTGTGCGTGCGGAGGGTGAGCATGACGGGCTCGCGCTGAGGACGGGAGGGAACGGGCAGGGTGGCGGCCCGCTCGGAGCCGGAATCGTCATGCTGGATCCAGTCCTCGCCCGCGAACAGGTCAGCATCGTCCGGGGCCGGGTGCTGCTGTCGCTGCTCGTAGGTGTCGCGGACGGCGGCGGCGGTGGGTTTGCCGTCAGTGCGCTCTACGGTTTCCGCCCACACCTCCATGCGCTCCAGCTCGGGGACGCGGGCGAGTTCACGCGCCTGCGCCTCGTTGGAGGGAGCGGGAAGCCCGGTGGGCGCAATTGCGCCCACCGCCTCGGCGGATGCGATCAGTTCGTTCGCGCGTCGCCGACCGAACCCCCACTTCGTACGGCAGTACTGCTCGAAGGTCCTGTGCTCGGCCCGGTACAGCCGCTGGTTGCGGATCACGACCAAGGAGTTGCCCACCCGAAGGAAGGCGGCCAAGTCCCGCTCGATGATGGCCTCGTGGGTGGCAAGGGCAGCGGTCTCAGCCGCGGACAAGACGATGTCGGCCATCAAGCCTCCAGGGTGGTGTGGTGGCGGCAGGACGCGCGGTGCCGCTCCGGCACTGCGGCGGTGAACAAGGCGACGTCCCGCGCGCCTTCGGCCGTACGGCGGAATCCACACGTGCACCGGTAGACGGCGGTGGACTTCCGCACCCAGCGGGACGTATCCGAGTCGTACGAGCCGAACGAGACGGCGAGGCCCGGCAGCTCGGCGGGCGGCCAAGAGTTGGTCACGGCCGCCTCCAGCCCACGGTGTAGATCCCGGGTGGATCGATCATCTTGCAGCTGGGGCAGTACCGATCCGGCGGGAGCAGACCCTGGCACTTGCGGCAGTAGACCTTGATCGGTTCTTCGTCGCTCGCGCGCGCGTCCTGTGGTTGAGGTCCTACGCCAGCCCGTTCTTCCTCCCATGAGTCCTGTGATGGCTCCTCATTACTCCTGGGAGGGGTTCTCACCCCCTCCTCGTAGGGGTTCACACCCCCTCCTGAGGAGGGG
>NZ_JAYWVC010000019.1:0-79221 GCF_036281785.1 Streptomyces chiangmaiensis
TGCCGGGCGTCGCGAGCCGGTGAACCTTGCCGGTCGCCGCACTAGGACAGCGGGAGGGTGGCGTCGTCCGCCCGTGCGCCCGCCTGCGGCGGCACCGCCGCGCCCCCGAACGCGAACTCCCGCAGCTTGCGCCAGACGCCGTCTGCGCCCTGCTCGTACAGAGCGAACCCCGTGCAGACCCACTCTACCCGGTAGTCGGCGAGCTCCTCGTGGGCCCGGTCCATCGCCGCCTCGTCGATACCGTGCGCCACCGTGACATGCGGGTGGTAAGGGAAGGGCAGCTCACGGGCCACCGGCCCGGAGGCGTCACGCACCTGCTTCTGCAGCCAGGTGCACGCCTCGGCGCCCTGGACGACCTGGACGTACACCACGGGCGACAGGGGCCGGAACGTGCCGGTCCCGGACAGCCGCATCGGGAAGGGCCGGCCGGCCGCCGCGACCTCGACCAGGTGCGCCTCGATCGCGGGCAGCTCGGAGGCGTCGACCTCGGTCGGCGGCAGCAGGGTGACGTGTGTGGGGATGCCGTGAGCCGCGGCGTCGCCGAAGCCCGCGCGCAGCTCCTGGAGCTGGCTGCCGTGAGGCTCCGGGACCGCGATCGACACACCGATCGTTACGGTCCCCACGTCGTCTCCTGTCGTTGTGCTGGTGTGCGTGGCCCGGGGGCAGGCCGAGCTGCCGCCGAGATGTTCGGCTTCCGACTGTACGGCCAGGTCTGTGTCCTCGGGCAGGCGCAGACGGAGTGGAGTGCAGCACTCCACGGCGCGTCAGGGCCCGGTGGGGTCAGTGCTTGGCCGGCAGGAACCCGACCCTCTCGTACGCCTTCGAGAGGGTCTCCGCGGCGACGGCACGCGCCTTCTCCGCGCCCTTGGCCAGGATCGAGTCGAGCGTCTCGGGGTCGTCCAGATACTGCTGGGTGCGCTCCCGGAACGGCGTCACGAAGTCGACCATGACCTCGGCGAGGTCTGTCTTGAGCGCACCGTAGCCCTTGCCGGCGTACTTCTGTTCCAGTTCCGCGATATCCGTGCCGGTGAGGGTCGAGTAGATGGTCAGCAGATTGCTGACACCCGGCTTCTCCTCCGGGTCGAACCGGATGACGGTGTCCGTGTCCGTGACGGCGCTCTTGACCTTCTTGGCGGTGGTCTTCGGGTCGTCCAGCAGGTTGATCAGGCCCTTCGGCGTGGACGCCGACTTGCTCATCTTGATCGACGGGTCCTGGAGATCGTAGATCTTCGCCGTCTCCTTGAGGATGTACGGCCGCGGGACCGTGAAGGTCTCACCGAACCGTCCGTTGAAGCGTTCGGCGAGGTCGCGGGTCAGCTCGATGTGCTGGCGCTGGTCCTCACCGACCGGCACCTCGTTGGCCTGGTACAGCAGAATGTCCGCGACCTGGAGGATCGGGTACGTGAACAGGCCGACGCTCGCGCGGTCGGCGCCCTGCTTGGCGGACTTGTCCTTGAACTGGGTCATACGGCTCGCCTCTCCGAAGCCGGTGAGACAGTTCATGATCCAGGCGAGCTGGGCGTGCTCGGGGACGTGGCTCTGCACGAAGAGCGTGCAGCGCTCCGGGTCCAGACCGGCGGCGAGCAGCTGGGCGGCGGCCAGCCTGGTGTTGGCGCACAGCTCCGTCGGGTCCTGCGGGACGGTGATCGCGTGCAGGTCGACGACCATGTAGAACGCGTCGTGGGTCTCCTGCAGGGCCACCCACTGGCGGACGGCGCCGAGGTAGTTGCCGAGATGGAACGAGCCGGCGGTTGGCTGGATCCCGGAGAGCACGCGAAGAGAAGCCATGTTCGCCATTCTCTCAGGTCCGGGGGGCCGGTCCGGAACAGGCGGGAAACAAGTGCGAACCGAACCGTCGTCGACGGTGTAACAAGGGGACATGACACACAAGGGGGGCCCGGTGCGCGGGCCGGGCAGGCCGGTGGCGGCGCTGGTGCTGACGGTCGCCGCGCTGGCGGGGGCCGCCGCTCCGTCGCAGGCCGTGAGTGAGGACATACCCGACTTGGCGCTCGTCGTGGCGAACGGCAGTGGCCGCACGACGACGCTGCGCTCCGGGGACCGGGACTTCGCGCTGCTGTTGCAGCTGCTGTCCCCGATGGAGAGCAGGACGGAGCAGGTGCCGGAGGACTGGACCCGGGGGCGGTATCCACGGGTACGGGCCACCGTGGTGTGGGCGCTGACCGGGATCGGGGGCTGGCCGTACACCAGGAGGGCGCCCGGGGGCGACGTGGCCATCGAGCAGGAGGACCAGGTGTTCCTGGCGGCGGACGGCACGGCGTGGGTGCGCTCCGACCCGGCGCCGGACGTCTCCGACGACGACATCCGGTGGCGGCGGGCCCCGCGGGCGGTCTTCGACCGGCTGGCGAAGAGCGGCCTGTTCGGGGAGCCCGTCAAGGCCGAGGACGACTCCGCGGACGGCCTGCGCTGGGGGGCCGTGGGGGTCGGGGCCGGGCTTGCGCTGGGGGGCGGTGGCGTGTTCGTCGCACTGCGACGGGCGGCGGCACGACGGGAAGCCGGGCCGCCGCGCCAGGAGGTGATCGATCTCGGAGAGCTCGACTGACCGGTTGCCGGAGGGGGCCCGGTTCAGCCCAGGTCGATCTCCGGGTACAGCGGGAAGTCGGCCAGCAGGTCGGACGCCCGGCGGGCGACCTCGTCCGCGATCTTCAGGTCCAGGACGTGCTGCGCCTTCGAGGGAGTGCCCTTGCCCGTCGTACCGGGGACGGCCCCGGTCAGCACGCGGTCGATCAGGCCGGCGATCTCGTCCATCTCCGCGGCGCCCAGGCCACGCGTGGTCAGCGCCGGCGTGCCGATACGGATGCCGGAGGTGTACCAGGCTCCGTTCGGGTCGGCCGGGATGGCGTTGCGGTTGGTGACGATGCCCGACTCCAGCAGCGCCGCTTCCGCCTGGCGGCCGGTGAGGCCGTAGGAGGAGGCCACGTCGATCAGGTTCAGGTGGTTGTCGGTGCCACCGGTCACGAGCGTGGCTCCGCGGCGCATCAGGCCTTCGGCCAGGGCGCGGGAGTTGTCCACGATCCGCTGGGCGTAGTCGCGGAAGGACTCCTGCCGGGCCTCCGCGAGGGCGACCGCCTTGGCGGCCATCACATGCGGCAGCGGGCCGCCCAGCACCATCGGACAGCCGCGGTCGACCTGGTCCCGCAGCGAGTCGTCGCACAGAACCATGCCGCCGCGCGGGCCGCGCAGCGACTTGTGGGTGGTCGTCGTCACGATCTGGGCGTGCGGGATCGGATCGAAGTCGCCGGTCAGGACCTTGCCCGCGACCAGGCCCGCGAAGTGCGCCATGTCGACCATGAGCGTCGCGCCGACCTCGTCGGCGATCTCGCGCATGATCCGGAAGTTCACCAGCCGGGGGTAGGCCGAGTAGCCCGCCACGATGATCAGCGGCCTGAACTCACGGGCCGACGCGCGCAGGGCCTCGTAGTCGATCAGGCCCGTGATCGGGTCCGTACCGTACGAGCGCTGGTCGAACATCTTGCCGGAGATGTTCGGGCGGAAACCGTGGGTGAGGTGGCCGCCGGCGTCCAGGGACATGCCCAGCATGCGCTGGTTGCCGAAGGACCGGCGCAACTCGGCCCAGTCCTCCTCGGAGAGGTCGTTGACCTGGCGGACACCCGCCTTCTCCAGGGCGGGGGCCTCGACGCGCTGGGCGAGGACGGCCCAGAAGGCGACCAGGTTGGCGTCGATGCCCGAGTGCGGCTGGACGTAGGCGTGGCGGGCGCCGAACAGCTCCTTGGCGTGCTCGGCGGCGAGCGACTCGACGGTGTCCACGTTGCGGCAGCCGGCATAGAAGCGGCGCCCGATGGTGCCCTCGGCGTACTTGTCGCTGAACCAGTTGCCCATCGCCAGCAGCGTGGCCGGGGAGGCGTAGTTCTCGGAGGCGATCAGCTTGAGCATCTCGCGCTGGTCGGCGACCTCCTGGCCGATGGCGTCGGCGATCCTCGGCTCCACGGCGCGGATCACGTCCAGGGCGGCGCGGAAGGCGGTGGACTCGGTGGAGAGTGGCTGCTCTGGCATGGGGACCTCCGGACGGCGGGCGTTCAGCGTTCACGGTCGGCCCAGGCGCACGGCACTCGATCGCTCGACTCCGGGCCGCTCCCCGATGGTCGGTCCCATCCCAGCGCGCCAGTCACGGCCCGCCGATCAGCCTACCGGGCGCGTCGGTCGGCCTGGCTCCCGCGTCCACCATGCGAGCGACGATAAGAAGGGGAGGACATGTCCTCGCACGGCCGAAAGGGGAGGCCCGTGAGCACCACCGACACCTTCGTCGCCGTGGCCGAAGCCCACAGCGCGCCCACCTACCACCCGCTCCCGGTCGTCGTGGCCACCGCGGACGGGGCCTGGATGACGGACGTGGAGGGGCGCCGCTATCTGGACCTGCTGGCCGGGTATTCGGCGCTGAACTTCGGCCACTGCAACCGGCGGTTGATCGATGCGGCCAAGGCACAGCTGGAGCGGGTGACGCTGACCTCCCGGGCGTTCCACCACGACCGGTTCGGGGCGTTCTGCGAGCAGCTGGCCGCGCTGTGCGGCATGGAGACGGTGCTGCCGATGAACACGGGCGCCGAGGCGGTGGAGAGCGCGGTCAAGACGGCACGCAAGTGGGGTTACCGGGTCAAGGGCGTACCCGCCGAGATGGCGAAGATCGTGGTCGCGGGCAACAACTTCCACGGCCGTACGACGACGATCATCAGCTTCTCCACCGACCCGGAGGCGCGCGCGGACTTCGGCCCCTACACGCCGGGGTTCGAGATCGTGCCGTACGGGGACCTGACCGCGATGCGCTCGGCGCTGACCGAGAACACGGTGGCGGTGCTGCTCGAGCCGATCCAGGGCGAGGCGGGGGTGGTGGTGCCACCCGCCGGCTACCTGCCCGCGGTGCGGGAGCTCACCCGCGAACGGAACGTGCTCTTCGTCGCCGACGAGATCCAGTCGGGGCTCGGCCGGACGGGGCGGACCTTCGCCTGCGAGCACGAGGGCGTCGTACCGGACGTGTACGTGCTCGGGAAGGCGCTCGGCGGCGGGATCGTGCCGGTGTCGGCCGTGGTGTCGAGCGCCGAGGTGCTCGGGGTGTTCCGGCCGGGCGAGCACGGGTCCACCTTCGGCGGTAACCCACTGGCCTGCGCGGTGGCACTCGAGGTGATCGCGATGCTGCGGTCCGGGGAGTACCAGGCCCGGGCCGCGGAACTCGGCGAGCATCTGCACCGCCAGCTGGGTGCGCTGGCCGGCACCGACCGGGTCACCCAGGTGCGCGGGCGCGGCCTGTGGGCGGGCGTGGACATCCACCCCCGCTACGGGACGGGGCGTGAGGTCAGCGAGAAGCTGATGGACCGGGGTGTCCTGGTGAAGGACACCCACGGGTCCACGGTCCGGATCGCCCCTCCGCTCGTCATCGCCAAGGAGGACCTCGACTGGGGGCTCGCGCAGCTGCGGGCGGTCCTGGGCGTCTAGCTGGTGCGGCGACCGGAAAGGTTCACCGGCTCGCGACGCCCGGCAAACCTTTCCGGCCACCGCACTAGAGGATCACGTGCGGCAGGAACCGGGCGTACTCGTCCGTGACCAGGCCGACGGACTCACGGATGCCGAGCCCCGCCGACTCGTTCTCGACGACCCAGGCGCCGAGAACGACGCGATTGCCGTCGAACGACGGCAGCGGCGCCAGCTCCTGGTAACAGCAGGCCTCTTCCCGTACGCCGGGCTCCGGCCCCGGCTCGTGGACCGTCACCCCTTCGCCCTCGCGGCCGAGGAGCGGCTTGGCGACATAGCCCGTGGTGCGTGCCAGTTCGCGCGGACCGTCCAGGTAGGCGGGGAGCAGGTTCGGGTGGCCCGGGTACAGCTCCCAGAGGATCGCCAGGAGCGCCTTGTTGCTGAGGAGCATCTTCCAGGCGGGCTCGATCCACAGGGTGCTGCCCGTTCCGCCGCCGTTGTCGAGGGTGTCCAGGACGTGTCCGGCGAAGCGGTCCGTGGTGAGCCACTCCCACGGGTAGAGCTTGAAGCAGCTGCGGATGAAGCGGAGCCGGGTGTCGACGAAGCGCTCGGAGAGCGGATCCCAGCCGATCTCCTCCATGGAGATCCAGTCGGTGTCGAGCCCGGCCTGCTCGGCGGTCTCCTTCAGGTACGCGATCGTCATCAGGTCCTCGCCGAGTTCGTCGGCCGAGGAGTGCGCGAAGTGGAGCGGGCTGCCGGGAGGGAGCAGGACGGCCTGCTTCTTCCAGGCCGCGACCAGGCGTTCGTGCAGGGAGTTCCACTGGTCGGCGCCCGGGAAACGCTCCTCCATCCAGAACCACTGAGGGCTGGCCGCCTCGACCAGTGACGTGGGTGTGTCGGCGTTGTACTCCAGCAGCTTCGCCGGGCCCGAGCCGTCGTAACGCAGGTCGAACCGGCCGTACACGGACGGGAGTTCGGCGTGACGGCGCCAGGCCTCGGCAACCGCCGCCACGACGCGCGGGTCGGTGATGCCGAGGTCGGCGAAGCGGTCCGTGGCGACGATGTGCCCGGCCGCGGCCAGGCACATGCCGTGCAGTTCCTCGACGGTCTCCTCCAGCGCCTCCACCTCGGCAGGCGTGAAGACGTAGTAGGCGCTCTCGTCCCAGTACGGGCGCAGGGAGTCGTCCGGGTAGCGGGTCAGCGGGTAGACGAGGCCCTGCGCCTCGACGGTCTGCTGCCAGCCCGGCCGTGGCGCGATGGTGCGGCGTTCCACGGGCCGCTCAGCCGCCGGTCTTGCCGTGGCTGCCGAAGCCGCCGCGGTCGACGCCGTGGCTGCCGCCGCCGGAACCCTTGCCGGGCCGGGTGAAGGAACCGCCGTTGACGAAGCCGTCCTTCGTCTTGCCGCCGTAGTACCAGGAACCGTTGGCGGACGGGCAGTTCACGTTGGCGACGACCTTGTAGCCCCGGCCGAGGGTGTAGCTGTCGCGGTCGACGCAGCGCTTGTCCGGATCCGAGGAGCAGGCGGTGAGGGCCGCGGCGAGGAGTCCCATGCCACCGAGGACGACCGTGCCCGATCGCAGTTGCCGGCGTATGTCCGCCATGTTCGTGTTCCCCCGTCGAGTGAGACTTCGTTGAGTAAGACGTCATTGAGACGTCGGTGAGAGTTCTCCGTGCGACAGACTAGAGAGCGTCACTCGGATGTTCGAACACGCCCCCACGCCTCCGCAACCACCTAAAGTCGCTCTGTGCTCTTTGGAATGATGTGTGCGCTGGGTGCGGCGGTCTGCTTCGGTACGGCGACCGTGTTGCAGGCGATGGCGGCACGCGCGGCGGGCAGGGGTGCGGGTGGGGACGCGACGCTCTTGCTGCGGGCGCTCAAGCAGTGGCGGTACCTGGCGGGGCTCGCGCTGGACGGGCTCGGATTCCTGTTGCAGATCGCGGCGCTGCGGTCCATCCCGATCTACGCGGTGGGGGCAGCGCTCGCCTCCAGCCTGGCGGTCACGGCGGTGGTCGCGGCCCGGCTTCTGCGGGTGCGGCCGACCGGGAGCGAATGGGCCGCCGTCGCGGTGGTCTGCGCGGGGCTCGCGATGCTCGGCCTGGCGTCCGGGGCGGAGGGCGGCCGCGCCGGGTCCAGGGACCTGGAGTACGCGATGCTGGCGACGGCGGCGGTGCTGCTGCTCGGGCCGGCCGCGGGTCGGTTGCCGAGGTGGGGGAGAGACCTGGTGCTGGGGCTCTGCGCCGGGTTCGGGTTCGGGGTGGTCGAGGTGGCGGTGCGGCTCATCGACTCACTGGCGCCCGGATCACTGTTCACGAATCCGGCGACGTACGCGCTTCTGCTGGGCGGCGGAGCGGCCTTTCTGCTGCTGACCACGGCGCTGGAGCGGGGGTCGGTCACGGTGGCCACGGCGGGCATGGTGGTGGGCGAGACGGTGGGCCCGGCCACGATCGGGGTGGTGTGGCTGGGCGACCGCACACGCGACGGACTGACCTGGCTGGCGGTCCTTGGCTTCGTCGTCGCCGTGGCGGGGGCGCTGACGCTCGCACGGTTCGGGGAGGCTCCGGTCGCGGAGGGGTGACGGCCCTGGTCGTCAGGGCAGCACCCTGCACAACGCCTCCAGCGCTCCCGCCCACCCGTGGTCCGGTGGCGTCCCGTACCCCACGACCAGGGCGTCCAACGGCTCGGCGGCCGCGTCCGGGTGGCGGTAGCGGCGCAGCCCGTGTACCGCGAGGCCCTGCCATGTCGCCGCGCGCACCACGCTCTGCTCGGTGCCCGGCGGAAGCCGCAGGACTGCGTGCAGGCCCGCGGCGATCCCCGTGACGCGGACGCCGGGGGCGCGGGCCGCAAGGGCCCGGACCAGGCCGTCCCGGCGGCGCCGGTAGCGCAGCCGGGTGGCGCGTACATGCCGGTCGTACCCGCCCGACGTGAGGAACTCCGCCAGGGTCAGCTGGTCCAGCACGCCGCACGTGTCGCTCATGCCCTTCGCCGCGACGGCCTCCTCCACGAGGTCCGGGGGCAGCACCATCCAGCCCAGGCACAGCCCGGGGGCGAGGGACTTGCTGGCCGTGCCCAGGTACGCCACATGATCGGGGCCGAGTCCCTGCAATGCCCCGACCGGCTGGCGGTCGTAGCGGAACTCCCCGTCGTAGTCGTCCTCGAGGACCACCCCGCCGGTGCGCCGCGCCCAGTCCACGACGGCCACCCGCCGGCCGGAACGCAGCGGCACACCCATGGGGAACTGGTGGGCCGGAGTGAGCAGCACCGCGCCCGGGTCCGTCCGCGGTCGACGCCTTCCGGGCCCTGCACCACGGCCGCCCGCCGGGCGACCCCCTGGTACTGCCCGGCCCCTGGGACGCGGTCAGCGCCCGGGTGTTCGCGGATGCCGGGTTCCCGGCGCTGTCGACACCCAGTGCGGGGATCGCCGCCTCGCTCGGGTACGCCGACGGGGAGACGCCCGTCGACGAGATGTTCGCGGCGGTCGCCCGGATCGTCCGCGCGGTCGATGTGCCGGTGTCGGCCGACCTCGAGAACGGATACGGGCTGGCCCCGCGGGAGCTGGTGGAACGGCTGCTGGAGACCGGCGCGGTGGGCTGCAACCTCGAGGATTCGCACGGAGGTGTCATCGAGGAGCCGCGCCGGCACGCGAACCGGATCGCCGAAGTGCGGGCCGCGGCCGGCGACCGGCTGTTCGTCAACGCCCGCGTGGACACCTTCGTCTACGGGGACGGCGACCCCGAACGGGCCATCGAGCGGGCCGCGTCGTACGCCGCCGCGGGCGCCGACTGCGTGTATCCGATCGGCGCCCCGGCCGACGTCCTGCCCGTGCTGCGGGCGGGGATCCAGGGGCCGCTCAATGCGCTCGCCCGGCTGGACGGCGAGAGCCCCTCACCCGGCGAACTCGGTGCGCTCGGGGCCACCCGCGTCACGTTCGGGCCCTGGCTGCAGCGCCGTGCGGCGGCGCACCTCGGCGAGCTCGCCGCACGGCTGCGGCAGGGCTGATCAGCACTTCGGGGTCCACGGCGAGCGCACGGGCGAGCCTCACCCGCTGCCGCCGGCCGCCCGACAGCTGTCCGGGGCGCCGCTGTTCCATGCCCTCCAGACCGACCTTGGCCACGAACTCGGCGGCCCGCTTGCGGCGTTCCGCCTTCCCGGCGCCCTGGATCTCCAGGCGGTACCCGACGTTGTCGAGGACCGTGCGGTGCGGCAGCAGGCCGAAGTGCTGGAAGACCGTCGCGGCCCGGTGGCGGCGCAGTTCGCGCAGCCGCGCCTTGTCCATGGCGCGGACGTCCTCGCCGTCGATGGCGATGCTGCCGGCGGTCGGCTCGATCAGCGGGTCGGACAGCGCACGAGCGTGGACTTGCCGGAGCCGGACAGGCCCATGACGACGAAGACCTCGCCCTTGCGGACGTCGAAGCCCACATCGCGGACGGCGGCCGTGCAGCCGGTGCGCTCACGCAGCTCGGCGGGGGTCAGGGTGGGCTCAGCCCGCGAACCAGCGCACCGGGCGCGGCGCAAGGTTCTGGTAGACGTGCTTGGTCTCGCGGTACTCGGCGAGGCCCGCGGGGCCGAGCTCACGACCGATGCCGCTCTTGCCGAATCCGCCCCACTCCGCCTGCGGGAGGTAGGGGTGGAAATCGTTGATCCAGACGGTGCCGTGGCGCAGCCGGCCGGCGACGCGGCGGGCGCGGCCGGGGTCGGCGGTCCAGACGGCACCGGCGAGGCCGTACTCGGTGTCGTTGGCGAGAGCGACCGCCTCGTCCTCGGTACGGAAGGTCTCCACGGTCAGGACGGGCCCGAAGACCTCCTCCCGTACGACCTTCATCTCCCGGTGGCACTGGTCGAGGACGGTCGGCTCGTAGAAGTAGCCGCCGGCGGGCCTGGTCTCGCTCGGCTCGGGGCGCTTGCCGCCGCACCGCAGCACCGCACCCTCGGCGAGCGCGGAGGCGACGTACTCCTCCGTCCTGGCCCGCTGCTGCACGGAGACGAGCGGCCCGCACTCGACACCCTTCTCGGTCCCGCGTCCGAGGCGGATCCGGCCGGCCCGGCGAGCCAGTTCGGCGACGAAGCGCTCCCGGACCGACTCCTCGACGATGAGACGGGCGCCCGCCGAGCAGACCTGGCCGCTGTGGATGAACGCGGCGTTGAGGGCCTGGTCGACGGCGGTGTCGAAGCCGTCCTCGGTGACGCAGGCGTCGGCGAACACGACGTTCGGGTTCTTGCCCCCGAGTTCGAGGGCGATCTTCTTGACTCCCGCGGCGGCGGCCTGCGCGACCTTGGTGCCGCTGACGAGCCCGCCGGTGAAGGACACGAGGTCGACGTCGGGGTGCTCGGCGAGCCGGGCGCCGACCGAGTGGCCGGGGCCGGTGACGATGTTGGCCACTCCGGCGGGCAGCCCCGCCTCCACGAGCCGTTCGATCAGTGCGATCGTGGTCATCGGGGTGATCTCACTCGGCTTGACCACGAACGTGTTGCCGGCCGCGAGCGCCGGCGCGATCTTCCAGCTGGCCTGCAGCAGCGGATAGTTCCAGGGCGTGATCAGCGTGCAGACGCCGACGGGCTCGTGCACGACGACGCTGTGGATCTCGGGCGAGCCGGCGTCGACGACCCGGCCGGGGCCCTCCGCGACGACGAGGTCCGCGAAGTAGCGGAAGGCGTCGGCGACACAGTCGATGTCGACCCGGCCCTCCTCGACCGTCTTGCCCGCGTCCCGGCTCTCCAGCAGGCCGAGCTCTTCGCGGTCGCGTACGAGGAGGTCCGCGACGCGGCGCAGGAGCGCGGCCCGCTCGGCGACGGGCGTGTGGGGCCAGGACCCTGCGTCGAAGGCACGGCGGGCAGCCGCGACGGCCGTGTCGGCGTCCCGTTCGCCGCCCTCCGCGACCTGGGCGAACGGCATGGCATCCGCGGGGTCGAGGATCTCGCGGGTGGCCCCGGAGAGCGCCGGGCGCCACTCCCCTGCCACGTGAATCGTCAGATCTGCCTGCCGTGCCCGCTGTCCGGCCATGTTCGGTGTTGCCTTCCGTTCCTGATCGAGGCCCTGTGTCACACGCGTGTCACCCTCAGGGACCGGATGGTCATGCCCTCGACCCGCCGATGCATGCGCGTCCATGACGGAAAGTGCTCGGCGTCACTGAGAATGCGGTCGAAAACGGTTAAAAGTACGCTTTCGGGCAGGTACTCATGGAGGTGATGCGATGTTCCCGACCCGTGGCTTCACAATCGCGACCTGTACGGCGACCACGGCTGCAACGATGGGTCTGTTGTTCTCCCCCGGCCTGGGCGGCGTTTCGTCGGCCCAAACCGGTGGCAACCCGGACCCGCAGCGGCTGGCCGCCCAGGCACAGGCAGGGCTGCGGAAGGCAACATCGGTGCGCCTCGACTATGTGGACCGGAGCCTGACGGCCACGTCCAACAAACGGCTGCCGACCGCGATGAACATCGCGCTCGACCGGCGCGGCAACTGCGCGGGCACCCTGACGCTCGGCGGGCACGGCGGCTCCGTCGAGATCATCAAGCGCGGCACCGAGGTATGGCTCAAGCCCGACCAGACGTTCTGGAAGGCGGAGCTTCCCGGCGAGCGGGGTGTCGCCGCGAGCCGGGAGTTCGAGGACCGCTATATCCACGGGTCCACCTCCAACGCACTTCTCAGCGGCATCGCGAGCACCTGCGACCTCGAGGCCCTCCAGCAGGCGGCGATGGTCAAGGCACCGGCCTCGCTGCACGTGGGCCTCGCCACGACCCTGGACGGAACGCGGGTGGTCCCCCTGACCTTCGAGGTGAACGGCCTGACATCGACGCTGTACGTCACGGCGGACAGGTTGCATCACCTGTACCGTGCCGCCCAGAAGGGCCCGGACACGGACCTGTCCCTCACCTTCACGGACTACAACAAGCCGGTCCCGGTGCGGACTCCGCTCGCGAGCGAGTCGGTGGACATCTCCCAGGTGCCGAATCTGCCGGCGTCCTGAACCGCCTCAGGTCGAGGGGAACGGCTGCGATCCACCGTCGGGACAGTCGCCGCCGTCCCCTCGCCGGTCCGGCGAGGGGATTCACCCGTTCGGGTCCGTGCCGACCACCACCGAGCGCATGACGTCAGTCCGCCGCCGGGTCGCAGCCGGCGCCGGGCGGGCAGAACCAGTTCAGGGCGGTGGTGAGCAGCTCGAGTTCGTCGTCACGGCCGTCCGCGTCGGGACCGTACGCGGCGATGGCGTAGATGTTGCCGTCCACGGCGACGAAGCGCTCGTCGTAGACGTGCCAGGTGCCGACGGCGGGTTCGCCCTTGATGGTGTCGGCCAGGTACTCCAGCCGCGAGCCGGTGAACTCGCCGTCGTCGAGGTTCTCCAGGGAGACCCGCTGGAAGCCCGCCGGCTTGGCGGTCTCGGAGGACAGATAGAGCTGGAACGACGCGTCCGGCGACGACTCCGCCACCTGGTACACCTGCAGCCGGTGCGTGTGGTCCGCACTGCGGTAGTTGACCACACGTATGCCGTACGAGGACTTCACCGTCGAACGCGACCAGCCCTCGGGGACGGCGATCCGGAAGCCTTCGCCGTCGTCCCGTGACACGTAGCCCGCCGGGAGCGCGCTCGGCGAGGCGGCGTGCGGCACCGAGTCGTCGGTGGGCGAGGGCGGCTCGGAGGCGTCCGTCGGCCGCGTGGGCCCCGGAGTGGTGGAGGCGCTCGCGGCAGTCGGCCGGCCGTCCCCTTCGTCCCCGGAACCGACCACCAGGCTCAGCACCAGGCTCACGGCGACACCGACCGCCGCCGCCCCGACCACCACGGACCACAGGACCCGGCGGTTGAGTCCCCCGGCCGCAGCGGGCGCCGACGGCTGCGGCACCCACGCGGGGAACGGCCGGCCGGTGTCGGCCGGCCACTCCGGGAACGGCTGCACCCCGCCGCCGTCCGTGTCCTGCGCCATCGGCCCGACGTCCTCGCCCACCCGTGTCTGCGTCTGCCACCAGGCGACGTCCGCCCCGGAGGTCTCCGCCCCGGGCGCGTGGCCGGCGTCACCGTCTTCCCAGCGCTGGGTGTCCTCGTTCCAGTACCGACGGCCCCCGCTCATCGTCTCCCTCTCACATTCCCAGCAGTCCGGCCACGGCCCCCGCGGACGCGAGCACGCTCAACAGCGCCTGTGAGTCGGCGAGCAATTCCCGCAGCCGCTCACGCCGGGACGGGGCCGCCTCACCCGTACGGGTGATCTCGTCCTCTGTCCGGGAGAGTTCCGCGTCGAGTGCCGCCGTCTGCTCGCCGGCGCGCACCCGGGTCAGGTCGGCGCGCAGTTCGCGCACCGCCTTCAGCAGTTCCTCGGCGGCCTCGTCGCGCTGCACGGAACCGTGGTGGCTCACGGCCTGCGCGTGGCTGCCGATGGCGAAGGTGCTGTGCGACACGTCCCCGATGCTGACGTTCGGCTCATCCGTGGCCATCGGTGTCGGATCCCTTCTGCGGCGCGGGGCCGCCGGTCGTGGCGGAGGCGCTGGCGTGCTCGCCGACTGCGAAGGTGCTGCCCTCCACATGGCCGATGTGCACGCCGCCGTTGCTGATGTTGACGATCCGCTGCACGAACTCCCCGGTCCGGTAACCGGATTCGGCCAGCGCCGCCCGTACCCCGTGGGCGACGCGGTCCTGCACGCTCTTGAGGTAGCGGTCGACGTCCATGTCCTGGAAGAGCGACCGATCGCCCGTCGAGCCCAGCTCCCGTACCGACAGGGCCGGACCGTCGGGCAGCGCGCCCGCGTAACCGCCGGTCAGCAGGCGCCACCCGTACACCACGGCCCTGCCGAACGTGATCAGGGCGCGGGCGGGAGAGCCCGGCACTCGGGCGAGGGCCCAGGCCGCCCGGCCGAGCACATTGTTGTGACGGAAGCGGTGGGCCGTACGGTCGGCGTCCTTGAAGTCCTCGCGCACCGGAGTCAGTACGTGCGGGGCGATCTCCAGCATGAGCATGCGGCCCTGGGTGTGGACGCGCACGAACACGGTGACGACCAGTTCCTCCTCCCATCCGCCGACCCGGATGCGCAGGAAGTGCCGCCGCTTCTCGCCGCCCTCCTCGACCGCGCGCGCCCGGTGCTCCTCGAACGCCTGCGGGTGGTATGGGGCGTCCTCGCGGCGCAGCAGTCCCTCGGCGGGCAGGAACACGCACTCGTCCATCTCCAGCCAGCGCAGCCGGTCGCGGACTCCGGGGCCGGCGTACTCGGCCGGCACGCGCAGCTGGGCGAGCAACGGGCGGACCTTCTCCAGCACGGCCCGGTTGCTGAGCGGCTGCTGCTTCTTCAAGGAGTCCGGCACGAGCTCGACGGCGAGGACCCAGGTGTCGAAGGCCGAGCCCGCACCGCAGAACGGCCGCGCCTCGTGATACATGATCAACGGCGCGTGCTGTTCGAGCCGGATGCGCTGCCGCACCCGCTCGAACCGCGCCCCCTGCTCCTGCTCCGCGGGGTCGCCCGCGGCGTCCGGGAATCGCTGCGTGGACAGTTCGGCGGCCATCACGCGGGCGAACTGGCGGCGCTGCTGGGCGATGCACAGTGCGATGAGGGCGAGAACGCCGAGGGCGAACCACGCCTGCCAGGGCTTGACCGCGTTGCCCGGCAACACCAGGTCGGACACGCTCGGCGCGCCGGAGGAGCCCGGCCCGTAGGGGTCGTAGGACCCGTAGGACGACCCGTACGACGAACCGTCGTCGATGCCGGCGAAGGCGGCCCAGACCGTGATGACGAGGTATCCGGCGAAGGTGAGACGGCCCCACCAGCGCAGGAAGAAGGCCGGCACCCGCCGGTAGAGGGGCGGCTCCGCGGCCCGGCCCCTGACCCAGGACGCGATCGCCAGCGTCAGGCTGGGTCCGAGGAAGCCGAGCAGCAGACCACCGGACAGGGCCGAGCCCACCAGCCACAGGCCGATGATCGCCCCGGCCCATGCCAGCTCCTGGCGCCGGGCCCGCAGGGCGTGCGCGAGCACCCGTGCCGCGTCGAAGCCGAGCGAGGGCGCCACGATCCGCTGTTCGTTGAGGTGCAGTTCGTCGATGACCCGGTCCCGGTAAGCGGAGTCCAGATACACACCCGCACACAACAGCCGGGTGGCCTCACTGGCGTGCGGTGGATTCTGCGGCGGTGCCGGTGGTGGACCGACCCGCGTCGGCTGTGGTTGCTGCGGCACGTAGGCGGCGCTCACACCACTCCCCCGATGAAAGACCCCTGCCCACAAGAGACATGGGTCACATATGAGTTGATGGACCATCAGCATAGAGGGGCGCCCGGGTCCGGGAAAGCGGAATGTTCACGCTCGTGACGGGTGACGACTGCGGCGAGTGACCGGCCACGTCCATGGACGCCCGTGAGTCCTTTGACTAAAGTCAAAGGGACATGGAGCCAGTGTCGACTGAGCACGTGACGGCCTTGCGCCGGTTCAACCGCTACTTCACTCGCCGGATCGGCGTTCTCGACGACCACTATCTGGGGCAGGACCGGCCGCTGGGTCAGGCGCGGCTGCTGTACGAGATCGGGGACGGCGCCCCGCTGCGCGAACTGCGCGTGCGGCTCGGTCTGGACGCCGGGTATCTCAGCCGGATGGCACGGGCCCTGGAGGCCCAGGGGCTGGTGCGGATGAGCGTCCACCCCGAGGACAGCCGGCTGCGGCTCGCGGAACTGACGCCCGCCGGACGCGTCGAGGTGGGGGAGCAGAACCGCCGCGCCGACGACTTCGCCGAGCGCCTGCTGCGCGACCTCAGCGAGGACCAGCGCGGCGAACTGACCGCCGCGCTCGGCACCGCCCGGCGCCTGCTGCGCCTCGCCGCCATCGCGATCGAACGTGTCGACGGCGCCTCGCCGGACGCGCGTGCCTGCCTCGACGCCTACGCCGCCGACATCGACGCCCGCTTCCCCGAGGGCTTCGACCCCGCCGCCCTCGTCCGCCCGGAAGAGGTGTCCGGGGACGCCGGCGCCTTCCTGGTCGCCTACGAGGAGAGCCGGCCCGTGGGGTGCGGCGCACTGAGAACCCTGGAGCCCGGCGTCGGCGAGATCCGCCATGTGTGGGTTCACCCGGACGCCCGTCGGCTCGGCCTGGCACGCCGCCTGCTCGACGGGCTGGAGCGTCAGGCCGTCGCACACGGCCTCGCCCTCGTACGCCTGGACACCCACGCCGTCCTGACGGAGGCCCAGGCGATGTACCGGGCCTGCGGATACACGGAGATCCCGCGCTACGACGACAACGTGTACGCGGCCCACTGGTTCGAGAAGCGGCCGGCGGGCCCCACCGCTCGCTGACCAACCACCCTGTCAGGTCTCCCGCACAGCCGGACCCGCTCCGTTCTCACCGGGCCCTTCCGGGCGCCGGGCGGGGGGCCGGAGCGGCGCCCGTACAGCCGCAGGCCCCGTTCCGGGCGTGACCGGAACGGGGCCTGCTGACCGATCGACCGTCGGGGATCAGACGAGGCCGAGCGCGCGAACCGCCTCGCGCTCCTCCTCCAGCTCCTTGACGGAGGCGTCGATGCGCGCGCGGGAGAAGTCGTTGACGTCCAGGCCCTGCACGATCTCGTACGCGCCGTCCTTCGTGGTGACCGGGAAGGAGGAGATCAGGCCCTCCGGCACGCCGTAGGAGCCGTCCGACGGGATGGCCATGGAGGTCCAGTTGCCCTCGGCGGTGCCGTTGACCCAGGTGTACACGTGGTCGACGGCGGCGTTGGCGGCGGAAGCGGCCGACGAGGCGCCACGGGCCTCGATGATCGCGGCTCCGCGCTTGGCGACGGTCGGGATGAAGTCCTCGGCGAGCCACTTCTCGTCGTTCACGACCTCGGCGGCGTTCTTGCCTGCGACCGTGGCGTGGAAGATGTCCGGGTACTGGGTGGCGGAGTGGTTGCCCCAGATCGTCAGGCGCTTGATCTCGGAGACCGCGACGCCCGTCTTCTTCGACAGCTGGGTCAGGGCGCGGTTGTGGTCGAGACGGGTCATCGCGGTGAAGCGCTCGGCCGGCACGTCCGGGGCGGCGGCCTGGGCGATCAGCGCGTTGGTGTTGGCCGGGTTGCCGACGACGAGGACCTTGACGTCGTCCGCGGCGTGGTCGTTGATGGCCTTGCCCTGCGGCTTGAAGATGCCACCGTTGGCCTCGAGGAGGTCACCGCGCTCCATGCCCTTCGTGCGCGGGCGGGCGCCCACCAGGAGGGCGACGTTGGTGCCGTCGAAGGCGACGTTCGGGTCGTCGCTGATGTCGATGCCCTGCAGGAGCGGGAACGCGCAGTCGTCGAGCTCCATGGCCGTGCCCTCGGCGGCCTTGAGCGCCGGGGTGATCTCCAGAAGGCGCAGCTTGACCGGCACATCCGCGCCGAGCAGCTGGCCGGAGGCGATGCGGAAGAGCAGTGCGTAGCCGATCTGGCCGGCCGCGCCGGTGACGGTGACGTTCACGGGAGTGCGGGTCATGGCGTTCTCCGTTTGACAGCTGGCGGTAGGGCTTCGTCGCCCGGGTGCGGGATCCCGCCGCCGGCTCGTGACCGGCGCCCCGCCGCGATGATCGATCACGGGTACATGCGATCGATATCTTGGCGTCAAGAGAGATCCAGCCGTCAGGCTATCGCGCATCCGGGGTCGGGGACGTCCGGGTCCCTGTGGCCCGCCCCACAGACCCGGCACGCGGCGGCCGCCCGTCCGGGAGAGGCAGGACTCGAGGCGGCCGCCATGCGGGGGTGTCCAGCCGGGAGGGGTATGGGGGCCTCCCGGACTGCCGGACTCCCGTGGGGGTACGGTCCGCCTGCCCCGCGATGCAGAGGTCATGCGTGTCGAACGGCGATTTTTTTTCGGTGAGAGGCGCGCGGCATCCCCCCGCACGCCTCTCACCTCGCGGTCCCCCCTGCGGGCGACCCCGTCTCTTACGCGCTCCCCCGCGCTACTTCGTGCACCCCTCCTGCCCCGACGTCAGCGTCACACACGCCTTCGCCGCGGCCGCGTCCGTCACCGCCACCATCGGGGTGTACGCGTCGGTGTCCCCGGTCGCGGCGACCGAGCCGGTCTGCCGGGCCGCCCCGGCCGCCGACACCGTGACCGTGTCGCCCTGCGCCGCCCGGGTGACGCGGGCCCATGCGGCTGCGCACGTCTTGCTGTAGCGCACCTCGACGAGGGTCCTGCCGACGGTGACGCTGGTGGTGGTCTTCGCCAGCGTGCCGCCGCAGCCCATGTTCTCCGGGTCCTTGCCGGTGCAACCCGCTCCGCTGCACTTGACGCCGGCCGGCAGTGCGGGGTCGGGACTCGGCGCCGTCGCGGACGGCCTGGGCGCGCCCTCCGTCTTCGTGCCGTCGCCGTCGGTCAGGAAGAACGCCACCGCGATCACCACGAGCGCGCCGACCACGCCCGCGAGGAACATCACCAGCGGCCGCCTGCGGCGCGCCCCGTCCGACCCGCCCCCGCCGCCCGGCCGGTCGTCACGTGGCGGGCCGCCGGCTGCCGCCTGCCGGTGAGCACCGGGTACCCCCGGTGTCCCGGCGGGTCCGCCCGTCGGCGTCACCGCGGGCTCGGGCGCAAGGGCAGCCCGCCCGCCCTGCGACGCCCCTTGGTGTCCGGCCTCTCCCCAGGAGCCGCCGCTCGAGGAGCCGCCCCGTGGCGCGCCGGCGTCGCCGCTCCCGGCGTCCGGGGTCGTGGGGGACGTCGTCCGCGACGGCACCGACGGTGCCCCACCGGCGGGACCCGCGGCGCCCGACGTCGCGGTGCCGCCACGGGCTGCCGTGGCACCGCGGCCCCTGGTCTCGGGAGGCGGCCCGAACTCCCCGAGCGCGGCGCGCGCCTGGGAGATCCGGATGGCCTCCATGGTCATGTCGTGACGCATCTCCGAGCGGCTCCAGGCGCGCTCGGCGAGCTCCCACATGGTGGTCAGATGCACGGGATTGGTGCCGGTCACCTCGGCCAGGGCGATGACCGCGCCTTTGGGCGCGAGCAACCGGCCGTTGAGGTAACGGTCCCAGGACGTCCTGCTGTAGCCCGTGCGGTCTGCCACGGCGGAGACGCTCAGCCCGCTGCGGTCCACGAGCCGCCGCAGCTGTCCCGCGAACTCTCCGACCTGCGGGTCGAGTTCATCGGGCAAGGCCTTCCAACGAGGCATTGCTTCCCCCTCTTTCCCCCGGTACCTGCTGACGTTCCCCTTGCGTGCTGTCCGCTGTCGAGTCCCCGTTCTGGCTACCCACGGGGAGGCCCCCGGCCGGGATCTCCCCACCCGGAGTGGGGGCGCACGGGAGCATTCAGCCAGGGGAATGCACCGTCGCACACCCGTCGGTCCGCGGCCCAGTGTCCCACCGCCTGTTCGAGCGGAACCCCCGGTTCACCGCACATGACGCCCCGGACCGTCCCGATTGGACACGTTAGCCCCGGTGCGGAGGTGATTCGGTGGCCATCCGCGAACTTGTCAACACATCGACACAACGGGCACACAGCGGTGACCTCAGCAGGCGCAGGGGGACCAGTTCACCCGAGCGCGACGGCCCCGACCACGGCGAGGACGAGCAGGGCCGGCAGAGCGAGGAGCGCCGCCATCGGGACGCGGCGTCCGGCGGGTCGCCCCGGTGGAAACCGCACCGCCCGCAGCCGCCGCACGGCCGTCTCCGGGACCCCACGACGACGGCGGGAGCCCCTCAGGTGAGAGTGCGTCCGCCACCGTCGCGTCCGTCAGCGGACAGGGTCAGGTGCGGACCGTGAAGTGCAGGGTGTCGTCGAGGAACGGTATCTCCAGCCATGGTTTCGGCTGCGCCATCAGCGCGAGCAGCACGATGACCAGACCCAGGACGCCGTAGGTGACCATGTCCGTGAAGCGGGAGCGCACCGCGAGCATGCCCACGTCGGGCAGCGCCCAGCGCATCGCGGCGCCGCCGAGCAGCGCCACGCCGATCAGCAGCGTGCCGAGGCGGAACGCGTCCAGCGCGGTCACCAGCAGCCCGAGGCCCACGACGGCCAGTACGACCAGGATCGGCCACTGCCGCGCGGGCGCGGGTGCGTCACGCGGCGCGGCCCTGCCGCCGCCCTCGGGCCGCGCGGTGTCCCGGGTGATCCTGGGGAACCGCCGCGTCGTACGCCGCGGCCTGCCGTCCGTGTCGGGCGCGCTGACGGCGTCCCGTACGACGGGCTCGGCGCCTTCCGGCCGCTGCTCTTCCGTGGCGTCCGTCACGACGGGCTCGGAGCCGCCGGTCGGCCGCTCTCCCGTGGTGCCCTCCGGCCTGTCCTCAGTCGACACTGCGCTCCGCCGCCTCGACCACGTTGACCAGCAGTTGGGCGCGGGTCATCGGACCCACACCACCGGGGTTCGGGGAGATCCACCCGGCCACCTCGGCCACGTCCGGGTGAACATCACCGACGATCTTGCCTTCGGCGCTGCGCGAGACGCCGACATCGAGGACGGCCGCACCCGGTTTCACGTCCTCGGGCCGGATCAGGTGCGCGGAGCCCGCCGCGGCGACGATGATGTCGGCCCGCCTGAGGTGGGCCGCGAGGTCGCGCGTGCCGGTGTGGCACTGGGTGACCGTGGCGTTCTCGCTGCGCCGCGTCAGCAGCAGCGGCATCGGGCGGCCGATGGTCACGCCCCGGCCGACCACCACGACCTCGGCGCCCTTGATCTCCACGCCGTGGCGGCGCAGGAGGGTCAGCACGCCGTTCGGGGTGCAGGGCAGCGGCGCCGGCTCGTTCAGGACCAGGCGGCCGAGGTTCATCGGGTGCAGGCCGTCCGCGTCCTTCTCCGGATCCATCAGCTCCAGGATCCGGTTCTCGTCGATGCCCTTGGGCAGTGGCAGCTGCACGATGTAGCCGGTGCAGTCGGCATCCTCGTTCAGCTCGCGGACGACCGCCTCGACCTCCTCCTGGGTGGCCGTCGCGGGCAGCTCGCGCTGGATGGAGGCGATGCCGACCTCGGCGCAGTCGCGGTGCTTGCCGGCGACGTACTTGCGGCTGCCGGGATCGTCCCCCACCAGGAGCGTGCCGAGGCCGGGCACAATGCCCTTCTCCTTCAGCGCCGCCACCCGGGCGGTCAGATCGGATTTGATCTCGGCTGCGGTTGCCTTGCCATCGAGAATCTGGGCGGTCATGGCTCCCATCCTCCCGGATGAACCGCCTGTGGTTCCAATCCGGGCGCCTCCCGGCCCGTCCGTCCTGTCCCAAGATCGGTGATGTTGCACTTGCACAACACATGCGCAATCACGCTGGACAAAGCCGTAGGGGCTTTAGAACGATGAATGCCACGGTGTAGCGGGCAGTACCCGGGGGGGACGGACACCATCTGTAGAACTCTCCTCCGAACCGTGCCGCCCTCGTCCCCGCACTCGAGGCAGACGGAGGAGAAGACCGCTCATGAGTTTCGGCGAACCGAACAACCCGTACGGCGCACCTCAGGGCCAGTCCGGTTACGGCTACCCGCAGGGCCAGCAGCCCGGTTACGGCTACCCGCAGGCGCCGCCGATGCCGCAGGGCGGCTACGGCCAGCAGCCCTTCCCGACGACCATGCCCGGCACGGTCAGCGCGGCCCGTGTGCTGCTGTGGGTGATCGTCGGCCTCCAACTCATCGGCGTGGCCCTGTTCGTCCTCGGCGCGGTCGGCGTCAACGCCGCCAAGAACGACTCGACGCTCAAGGAGGACTCGAACTTCCAGCAGCTCGCCGACTACTCGACCGGCATGCTCTGGGCGATCGCGGTGTTCGCCGCGGCCTGGGCGGTGTTCGCGTTGGTGCTGGCCCTGAAGTTCAACTCGGGCGGCAACGGTATCCGCATCACCGTCCTCGTCTTCGCGATCATCACCGCGATCCTCGGTATCTATCCGTTCATCGTCGTCGGTCTGCTGCACACGGTGCTCGCCATCCTGGTCGCCGTGTTCGTCGGCAACTCCGCCGGCGCCGGCTGGTTCAACCGTCCCCGGCAGCCGTCCTACTGACCCGGCGGCGTTCGCGCCCGACGCACCCAGGGCCGTGTCCCACCCGTACGAGGGGACACGGCCCTGTTGTTCCGGCAGACCCGTCCGGCGCCTACGGGACCGGCCTGCCCGGTGCTCAGTGGAAGAAGTGGCGCGTACCGGTGAAGTACATGGTCACACCGGCCTTCTGGGCGGCCTCCACGACCTGCTCGTCACGGATCGAACCGCCGGGCTGGACCATGGCCTTGACGCCCGCGGCGATCAGGATCTCCGGCCCGTCGGGGAACGGGAAGAAGGCGTCCGAAGCCGCGTACGCGCCGCGCGCCCGCTCCTCGCCCGCCCGTTCGACGGCGAGCTTGCAGGAGTCCACCCGGTTGACCTGGCCCATGCCGACGCCGACCGATGCTCCGTCCTTGGCCAGCAGGATGGCGTTGGACTTGACCGCGCGGCAGGCCTTCCAGGCGAAGGCGAGTTCACGCAGCTCGTCGGGGCCGAGCGCCTCACCGGAGGCGAGGGTCCAGTGGACGGGGTCGTCGCCCTCGGCCTGGAGGCGGTCGGTGACCTGGAGGAGCGCGCCGCCGTCGATCTGCTTGATCTCGGCCGGGTGCTCCGGGCCGCCGGGGGCCCTCAGCACCCGGATGTTCTTCTTCCTGGTGAGGGCATCGAGCGCGCCCTCCTCGTAGTCCGGCGCCACGATGACCTCGGTGAAGATCTCGGCGACCTGCTCGGCCATCTCCTTGCTCACCGGCCGGTTGACGGCGATGACACCGCCGAACGCGGACAGCGGGTCGCAGGCGTGCGCCTTGCGGTGCGCCTCGGCGACGTCCGCGCCGATCGCGATCCCGCAGGGGTTGGCGTGCTTGATGATGGCGACGCAGGGCTCGTCGTGGTCGTACGCGGCACGGCGCGCGGCGTCCGTGTCCGTGTAGTTGTTGTACGACATCTCCTTGCCGTGCAGTTGCTCGGCCTCCGCGAGGCCGCCGCTGCCGTCCACATAGAGCGCTGCGGGCTGATGCGGGTTCTCGCCGTAGCGCAGGGTGCTCTTGCGCTCGTAGGTGGCACCCAGGAAGTCCGGGAAGACCGAGTCGTCGGCGGGCGCGTACGAGGACGCGAACCAGGAGGCGACGGCGACGTCGTAGGCGGCGGTGTGCTGGAAGGCCTCCGCGGCGAGCCGCTTGCGGGCGGTGAGGTCGAAGCCTCCGTCGCGGACGGCGGCGAGCACGTCGGCGTAGCGGTCCGGGCTGGTGACCACGGCCACGGACGGGTGGTTCTTGGCGGCGGCGCGGACCATGGAGGGGCCGCCGATGTCGATCTGCTCGACACACTCGTCGGGTGAGGCGCCGGACGCGACGGTCTCGCGGAAGGGGTAGAGGTTGACCACGACGAGGTCGAACGGCTCGACGCCCAGCTCCTCGAGCTGCCGGCGGTGGCTGTCGAGACGCAGGTCGGCGAGGATGCCCGCGTGAACCTTGGGGTGCAGGGTCTTGACCCGGCCGTCCAGGCACTCGGGGAAGCCGGTCAGCTCCTCGACCTTGGTGACGGGCAGGCCGGCGGCGGCGATCTTCGCGGCGGTGGACCCGGTGGAGACGAGCTCGACGCCGGCCTCGTTCAGCCCGCGAGCCAGGTCTTCGAGTCCGGTCTTGTCATAGACGCTGACGAGCGCGCGCCGGATGGGCCGCTTGGTGCTCTCGGCGGTCACTGGATAACTACCTTTCGTCCCTCGATGCGATAGCCGTTGCGGGCGAGCCGCCCCACGACCTCGACGAGCAGCCTTCGCTCGACTTCCTTGATGCGTTCGTGCAGAGCGCCCTCGTCGTCCTCGTCCCGGACCTCCACCACACCCTGAGCGATGATCGGCCCGGTGTCGACGCCGTCGTCGACGAAGTGGACGGTGCAACCGGTGACCTTGGCGCCGTACGCGAGCGCGTCGCGCACACCGTGGGCTCCGGGAAAACTGGGGAGCAGGGCGGGATGGGTGTTGATGAACCGCCCGCCGAAACGCGCGAGGAACTCCTTCCCCACGATCTTCATGAATCCGGCGGAGACGACGAGGTCGGGCTCGTGGCGGGCGACCGCGTCGGTGAGGGCGCTGTCCCACGCCTCCCGGCTCTCGTGGTCCTTGACCCGGCACACAAAAGTCGGCACCCCGGCGCGCTCGGCGCGGGCCAGGCCCTCGATGCCGTCACGGTCGGCACCGACGGCCACGACCTCGGCGCCGTAGGCGCCGACCCCGGACTCGGCGATGGCGTCGAGAAGCGCCTGCAGGTTGGTGCCGGACCCGGAGACCAGGACGACCAGGCGCTTGGCCGCGGACTCGGTGACGGTCTCGGCCACGGACTCGGCCACGACGGGGCCCTTTCTCGGGGAAGCGTTCATGCGATCGCTCGGCAGAGCGTTTGTATGGTCATACGAATGCTTCGCGTCCCCGGATACGGGGAAGTCTACGAAACGGACGACCGTCAGCAACGATACCGGCACTCTGGACGGCCCCCATGGGACGGGGGCGTGGCCGGGAGGTAGCGTCTGGGGAGGAGCCGCCCGGGAAACGGGCGATCGACGCGGGGAACGACGCACCTGCGTGGGACGTTGACCGGGAACAGGTACGCCCGCGGGGGCGCGCCCGCGGCGAACTCCACAAACAAGCCGCACGCCGGAACGACCAAGGGGAAGACGCACACCTGATGCCGGACCGCAGTCTCCGACTCCCTCCGCTGCTGCTGCTGCACGAGCGGCGCCCTTCGCCCGTGCCGCCGCCGGAGAGCAAGGAGACGCCCCAGAACGGGGGCGACTCCGCGAACGGCGGCTCCACGAGCGGTGGGCGGGGCCCGGAGACGCCCGCGGACGACAACCCCTTCGCGCCGCCGCCGGAAGGTACGCCGGACCGGCCCTGGCGGCCACGGCACCCCGCTCCCGGCCGGGGACAGGGGCAGGGACAGGAAGGCTCCGACGAGGGCGGACGCACCCCCTGGGGCAGCCAGTGGAGTGACCGGCAGCCGGGTCCCTCGGCGGGTGGGCGCTTCGGCGAGCGCTCAGCAGGCCCCGGCGGACAGGGCGGGCCCGAGGGGCCCACCGGTTCCGGACGGCCGGGCACGAACCTTCGCTGGGATCCCACGGATCCGGTCCAGCGCCGCGCTCGCTACGCGCTGCTGGCCGGCATGTGGGCCTTCTTCTTCGCCCTCTTCAGCTGGCCGTACGTCGCCCTGCTGCTGGGCGCGCTGGCGTTGTACTGGGGTACGAGCGCCCTGCGCGCCAAGCCCCGCAACCCCGACCCCGACAGCGCCGCGCCCACGGCCCGCCCGCAGACGTCGGCGGCGATCAGCGGCCTGGTCACGGCGTCGCTGGCGATCGCGATGGTGGCGGCCACGTTCACGGCCCAGCTGGTCTACCGCGACTACTACACGTGCCTGAACGACGCCCTGACGACCACGGCGAAACAGTCGTGCACCGACCTGCTGCCCCAGGATCTGCGGGGCGTGCTGGGGCCGCAGGGCTGAGCCGGGGCGGGGGCGGCGCGCGACCCCGCTCTCCGTGACGCGGGGTCCGCCTCAGGCATCCCGCCCTTGCTCCTCCGAAGGAGCCGTCCTGGGGCGCTGCGACAGGAGCGGATCGTCCGCCGACAGCTCCTCGTACTGCTTGAGTTCGAGGTCCACCCACGCCGTGTGCGGGCTCAGCCCGGGATCCTCCGCGGGCAGCACCTCGTACGGCTTCAGGTCCGGGTCCACCCACGCCCCGTACGGCTCGAGACCGGGGTCCGCCCAGGCCGCGTACGTCCTGGGGCCGGGACGCTCCCAGGTCGCGTAGCGCCTGAGAGCGGGTTGCTCCCAATCCGCGTACGTGTTCCGGCCACCGTGGACGCCGGCCGGTTCCGGAGCCGTCGGCGACGGGACCGCGGCCGCGGACGCCCCCCTCCGGGGCGCACGCGGGTTCCGCCGCACCCTGGAGCTCCGCAGCCACCACGCCCGTACGCCCAGAGCCACCGGCACGCCCGTTCCCACCGTCCACGCGGCGGCGGCACCGCCCACCTGCCACCCCACCGGCCCGAACCGCGCCAGGGCGGCAACCCCGAGCGGCCCGCCCGCCGACTGCGCCTGTCCCCCGAGCAGCAGCCCGCACAGCACCCCGGCCACCACGACCGCCGCCACGACACGACCAGCCGGCCACACCGCCTCGCGTCCGCGCTCCCGCCCCTCGCACGCCGCCCGCGCCACGAACCAACCGACCGTCACCCCCGCCGCGACCGGCACCGCCGCCACCGCCCACACAAACGGCCCGCCCCCCGTCCTGGGCACGGCCGCCAGCAGCGGAAACGGCGGCAGCAGCGCGGGGGGCCGCGTCGTCGACAGCGGCCCCATCACATGCCCCACGCCCAGCACGAATCCGGGCCCCAGCCCGTAAGCGGCCCCCCACACGGCCGCGTTCGGCACCAGCGCCACCGCCAGGAGCAGCACCCCCCAGCGCCCCGACCACCCCTCCGTGAGCTGGTGGAACGTCGACTGCGCCGCCTCACCGTGCGACAGCAGCGACGCCCCCACGAGCAGCGCGCCCCCGCCCACCAGCACGGCCGTCCCGGCCATGGCCGCCCGGAGGGAGTCCCCCAGGCGTACCCGCCCCTCGGAATCGACCGTCCCGGCGGTCACCACCCGCCGCATGCCCGCGGGCAGCCGTTCCAGCGCCCGGCGCACGCTCCGCGGCAGGCGTCCGCACGGACGCCCGTACGCCGTCCACACCCCCGCCCCCGCCGACACGACGACGACCAAGGGCAGATGCATCGCGGACCAGGCCCACGCAGGCCGCAGCGCCCCGTCCGCGGCGTAGAGCGCCGCCACCGCGGCCACCCCGAGGTAGCCCGTCGCCACACCCACCCACGCCGTGCGGACGTCGACGAGCGGTGCCTCGGACTCCGCAGCCTCCTCGCCCTCTCCGTCCGTCACATCTCGCGCCGCCCGGTGCAGCAGCCACACCGGCACCACGGCCAGCAGCAGCGGGGTGACGCCGACGGGCGCGGGCAGGCCGGAGAGCGTCTCGGTGCGCACGAGCACGACGCCGTGCGCCAGCAGCCACAGCGCGGCCGCCACGCGCAGCGCACCACCGGGTCCGTTGTCTGGATACGGGGAACTGATCCACAGCACCATCACCAGCAGGGTGAAGGAGCCGAGCCCCAGCACCGCCGCGACGGCGCCTCCCTCGAGGGCCTCGCCCAGATGGGGCCAGCGGTCGCGCAACCGGGTACGCAGGGGCGGCAACGGGAATCGGCGATCGGTCCATTGGGTCACCCCGCCATGCTGCCAACGACACGCGCTTTACCGGCGTAACGAGCAAAGCGCCGATGTGTCGCTCAATATACGGTTATGTACTTTTATGCACGGAGGGCAGCACAGTGATGCAGAGCACCGCCTCCCAGCTGCCGGGCCCCAAGGAATGCCGACGCCTCCGCAGGACCCAGTCCCTGACGCAGAATCAAGTGGCCGCCACGCTGGGCGTCTCCATCGACGAAGTACGCGACTGGGAGGCCGGCCTGACGACACCGCGCGGCCGGAAGGGGAGAGCATACGCACGGCTGCTCCACGAGTGGGCGGCACACGAAACGACCCGGGGCAATGGGCGGGACTGGGCCACCACTCGGCCCCTGACTCCTCATCAGGCGTTCGACGGCCTGTACGAGTACTGCGTCCCGGCCCTCGTACGGCAGACGTATCTGCTCACCGGCCGGCCCGGCCTGGCCCGTGAGTCGGTCGAACGGGCCTTCCAACTGGCCTGGCAGCGCTGGCCCGAGGTGGCCGTGGACCGCGATCCGCCGAGCTGGGTCCGCGCGGCGGCACACGACTGGGCGCTCTCCCCCTGGCACCGCTTCCGCCCGCGCCACCGCCGCCCCGATGCACCCGCGGACCCCGCCGCCCAGGCCCTGCTGAAGGCGCTCCTGACGCTGCCTCCGATCCACCGGCGCACGCTGGTGCTCCACGACGGTGCCGGCCTCGGCCTGCCGGAGACCGCGGCCGAGACAGAGGCGAGCACCCCGGCCACGGCCGCCCGGCTGCAGCGAGCCCGCGAGACGCTGTCCGGCCTCGTGCCGGACCAGGCGGCGCCCGAGGTACTGCCCGACAGACTGGCCGAGTTGGCCACGTCCGTCCGCCTGCGCGCCGCCAGGCCGCCCGCGGTCCGCGCCGTGGGCGAACACAGGGCCCGTCGCCGGATCCAGACGGCGGTGGTCTTCACGGCAGCCGTGGTGGGTGCGACGGCCCTGACCCTGCACGTGGCCGCGGACCACTACGAGCGACCGGTGCCCGAGGGAACGGCGATCCTCGACCTCCCGCCCCGGGTCGCCCTGGGCCCGCTGTCCGCCCAGCAACAGCGACTGCGGCTCCTGCTGAAGAAGCAAGCCCACCGGGGGCCGGCGCGACTGGTCCCCCAGGCGCGTTGACGTCCGCGCCACACACGCCGGTGGGCCCGTCCCCGAGGGTAACGGGCCCACCGGCGTTCAGCCGGGAAGGACTTCAGCCGGCCAGGATCTCGCGCGCCAGGTTGGCCGTCTCGGTCGGGGTCTTGCCGACCTTGACACCCGCGGCCTCCAGCGCCTCCTTCTTCGCCTGGGCGGTGCCCGACGAACCGGAGACGATGGCGCCCGCGTGACCCATGGTCTTGCCCTCGGGCGCGGTGAAGCCCGCGACGTAGCCGACGACCGGCTTGGTCACGTTCTCCTTGATGAAGGCCGCGGCCCGCTCCTCGGCGTCGCCGCCGATCTCGCCGATCATGACGATCAGGTCGGTGTCGGGGTCGTCCTGGAAGGCCTTGAGGGCGTCGATGTGCGTGGTGCCGATGATCGGGTCACCGCCGATGCCGACACAGGTCGAGAAGCCGATGTCACGCAGCTCGTACATCATCTGGTACGTCAGCGTGCCGGACTTCGAGACCAGGCCGATGCGGCCCGGCTTGGTGATGTCGGCGGGGATGATGCCGGCGTTCGACTGACCAGGGGTGATCAGGCCGGGGCAGTTCGGGCCGATGATGCGGGTCTTGTCGCCCTTCTTTCCGGCGTACGCCCAGAAGGAGGCCGTGTCGTGCACCGCGATGCCCTCGGTGATGACCACCGCGAGCGGGATCTCGGCGTCGATGGCCTCGATGACCGCGTCCTTGGTGAACTTCTCCGGGACGAAGATGACCGTGACGTCGGCGCCGGTCTTCTCGATGGCCTCCTTGACGGTGCCGAAGACCGGGATCTCCGTGCCGTCGAAGTCCACGGCCTGGCCCGCCTTGCGCGGGTTCACGCCACCGACGATGTTCGTGCCGGAGGCCAGCATGCGCTTGGTGTGCTTCTGGCCCTCGGAGCCGGTCATGCCCTGGACGATGACCTTGGATTCCTTGGTGAGGAAGATAGCCATGGTTGTCTTTGACCTCGTCCCTTACTTCGCGGCAGCAGCCAGCTCGGCGGCCTTGTCGGCCGCGCCGTCCATGGTGTCCACACGCTGCACGAGCGGGTGGTTGCGGTCGTCCAGGATCTGACGACCCAGCTCGGCGTTGTTGCCGTCGAGACGCACGACCAGCGGCTTGTTGACCTCTTCGCCCTTGGACTCGAGAAGTTCCAGAGCCTGCACGATGCCGTTGGCCACCGCGTCGCAGGCGGTGATGCCGCCGAAGACGTTGACGAACACGGACTTGACGTCCGGGTCACCGAGGATGATCTCCAGGCCGTTCGCCATGACCTCGGCGGAGGCGCCACCGCCGATGTCGAGGAAGTTGGCCGGCTTGACGCCCTTGTGGGCCTCACCGGCGTAGGCGACGACGTCCAGGGTCGACATGACCAGGCCGGCGCCGTTGCCGATGATGCCCACCTCGCCGTCGAGCTTGACGTAGTTGAGGTTCTTCTCCTTGGCCGCGGCCTCGAGCGGGTTGGCCGCCGCCTTGTCGTGGAGCTCCTCGAACTCGGGGTGACGGAACTCCGCGTTGTCGTCCAGGGACACCTTGCCGTCGAGGGCGATGATGTCACCGGAGGCGACCTTGGCGAGCGGGTTGACCTCGACCAGGAGGGCGTCCTCCTTGACGAAGACCTCCCACAGGCTGACGAGGACGTCGGCGACCTTGTCGGCGACCTCGGCCGGGAACTTGGCCGCGGCGACGATCTCCTCGGCCTTCGCCCGGTCCACGCCGTCGATGGCGTCGATCGCGATCTTGGCGACGGCGTCGGGACGGGTGGCCGCGACCTCCTCGATCTCCATGCCGCCCTCGACGGAGGCGATGGAGAGGAAGGTGCGGTTGGCGCGGTCGAGGAGGAAGGAGACGTAGTACTCCTCGAGGATCTCGGGAGCCGTCTCGGCGATCATGACCTTGTGGACCGTGTGGCCCTTGATGTCCATGCCGAGGATGTCCGTGGCGCGGGCAACGGCCTCGTCCGGGGCGGCCGCCAGCTTGACTCCGCCGGCCTTGCCGCGGCCACCGACCTTCACCTGCGCCTTGACGACCGACTTGCCGCCCAGCCGCTCGGTGATCTCGCGCGCCGCCTCAGGCGTGTCGATGACTTCACCGGCCAGCACCGGTACACCGTGCTTGGCGAAGAGGTCCCTCGCCTGGTACTCGAACAGGTCCACGCGCTTCCGTCCCTATCAGTGATCTCGCGGTTCGTTGGATGCGTGGGCGTGCCGCGAAGGGCAACGTGACGTCCGCTCTGTGTCACAAGGGAGGCGCACACGGTGTCCGAGCGCGCGGCATGTCCGTCTCGCAGGTTATCGCCGCTTGAGGTGGGGCCCTAAATCGCAGATCACACCTGAGCGGTGATACCCGTCACACGTGCGACCAGCGTGCGCCGGGCCGCTCGAGGCCCTCGGAGGGCAGGCGGAGCCGGGCGGCAGGGTCCCACCGGGTTGGGGTTGGCCCGGTGGGACCCCTTGTGCCGCCCCGGAGGGCGTTGGGACGGGTGGACCCCACCCCAATGGGGCCATCCGCCCTGCCCGCGGGGGGCTCGGCCGGGCCGGTCGACGGCTTTCGGCCGCCCGGGTCCTCGGCCCCCGCGGAGTCTGTCGGATGCCGTACGGCGCGCGGCCGCGCGCCGTACGGCATCCCCGGGTCAGACGGAGTACATGTCGTGGTGCTCCGGCTGCGAGTGGTGCGGGACGGCGGACTCGGCGACGCCCCGGACACCGGTCACCGCGTGCCCGCCCAGCGCAGCGCCGGACGCACCGACGGTCCCGGTGAGGTCCCCGGCGAACGGCGCGACCTGGCCCGCGACCCCATGCACGAAGGGGCCGGCCGCGCCCACGACGCCGCCCGCGAACGGCCGCACGTCATCCGCGACGCCGTACGCCAGGTCCGTGGCGCTGCCCGCCACGCCGTGCACGACGGGCTGCACGGCGTCGTTCACCGTCTGGACGACGGGCTGCACCGCGCCGCCCACACCGTTTGCGAGCGGCTGCACCTCCTCGCCCACGCCGTACGCCAGCCGGGTGGCGCTTCCGGCGACGCCCTCGGCGAACGGCGGAACCTGGCCCGCGACTCCGACCACGAAGGGATGCGCCTCGTCCGCCACGCCGTACGCCAGCTGCGCCGCGTCCCCGACGGCCTGCCCGGCGACGGGCAGGGCCCCGTGCACAGCCGTCCCGGCGACCGGCGGCAGCACGGAGGCCGCCACATCGCCCGTCACCTCCCCGGTCACGCCGTACACCGCCGACTGCGCATCGGCGCCGACCCCGTAGGCCAGCGCGGACGCATCGCCGACCGCGTGCTGCGCGAGCGGCTGGACGTCCGCCACGACTCCGTGTGCCAGACCGGTCGCATGGCCCACGGCGTGCCCGGCCACCGGCAGCACACCGTCGACGACCGTGCCGGCGACCGGAGGAAGCACCGCCGTAGCCGTCTCGGCGGCCACCGGCGTGACCGTGCCCGGCACGCTGCGGACCGTGCCGCCGACCTGCCGCCTCACTCCTGTGACGGTTCCGGTGACATGGCCGGGAACGGCGGAGACGCTCGCGCCCACCGCGGTCCGCGCCTCGTCCGCCTCGCCCGCGGCGACGGCTGTCGCACCCGCGGCCCGGCCCTCGGCTCCGGCGACCGTCTGCCGCGCGGCGCCGTGCACGCCCTGTGCGGTGCGCCCCGCGCGCGCGACGGCGCTTCCTGCACTCGGGCGCACCACGCCGTCGACGCCCTGCGCCTGGGTGCGCGTGGCGTTCTGCACGGCCTGGAGCTTGGTCTGCGCGGCGGCGAGCGCCTGCTCCAACTCGGGAGCGAAGGCGGAGAGGGGGCCGAAGAGGTAGTCGATCTCGTCCTGGGGGGCGGTCGCGTCGGAGACTGCGACCGTGGCCGCGCCGTCGGCGTGGTCCGCCACCGCCGTGGCCCGGGACGTGACGGAGTGCGCGGCGTGCGTGACGCCCTTCGCCTGCGAGAGGTGGGACACGGCCGCCTGCGCGCCGGCATGCCGGCGCGCCTGGTCCGCGCCGGCCGGCGCCTTCCCGACCCGGGCCTCGGCCCTGGCTGCGGCAGGGGCCCCGGCCCGGGCCGGGGTGTGTGCGGCACCGGCGACGGCGGAGTGCGCCGTGCCGGCCGTGTCCCTGACGGTCGAGACGGCGCCGTCCACGGTCGTGCCGTGTGTGACGCCGGAAACCGTGTCGTGCACACCGGCGACGACGCCGTTCAGGGTGTCGGTGACCGCCCCGACCGTGTCCACGGCGTCGATGCCGACGTCGGGTGTGGACGCGGAGGCGGCGGGCAGTTCGTCCGCGCTGGCGACGGCGGAGCCGAGTGCCCAAGCGCCGGTGACACCGGCGGCTATGACGATGGAGCGTCGGATGTTCTTGTTCATGCGTACGTCAGATCCTTCGGGAATCCGGGAGTTCGGGACGTGCCGGTTCCGAGGCCTGCGCCGGTGTCGGTGTGGGGCCGACGGATCCGTGGGGGTCCTGGGGGGACCTGAGGCCACGGAGGCGTTCCGGCTGCGACGGCTCGGGGTCCGATGGCTTCCGTCCGGGGTCGAAGGGTCCGGACGGAGACAGACCTGTTCCGTCCCCGCGCGTCGGGTCGCGCGGGGCGGAGGCGCTGCCCTAGCCGGGGAACTCGGGGATGCCCCGGTGCCGGTCCCGGGTCCCGTCCGCGGTGACGACCGTGGTGGCGCCGCGCATCAGCGGCAGCGGCGCCCGGTCGCTGAACGCGACCGCGTGCGCGTCGCCGTGCCGCGGCACACCGCCGTCGGCGGCCGGCTGGTCGCCGTATGTGCCCGGATCACCGCCAGGGGCCTGGTGCACGAGCATCTGCGGGGACCGGGCGGCGTGACGGGCGTGGGGGGCCGACTGCTCCGCCGGGACCTGGACGGCCGCCGCCGGAAAGGCGTGCGCCTCGCTCTTCCGCTGTTCCACCGCGCTCGGGTGCCCTCTCTCGCCACCTGGCTGCTGCGGTGCCGACGGCGCGGGCAGGGTGTGCACCGGCGATGCCGGCAGCCCGGGAAGAACGGGCAGTTCGGGAAGTTCGGAAAGTGTCGGCAGCGACGGCAGCGACGGCTGTGCCGGAGTGTCCGGCAGCCCTTCGGTCACCGTCTGGACGAGTCCCCCGACGGGCTGAACGACCGTGTCGCCGACCGGCTGCAGAAGCTTGCCGACGACGGGCCGCACCACCTGCCGAAGGGTGTCACCGACCTCGGGAACCGTCCGGACCACCGACGCGACCGGGTCGACCGCCGCACCGGGTGCGGCGGGACGGGTGACGGGCACGTCGTCCGGACGGGCGGCAGACGTTCGCGAAGCGCTCGGAGTGTGCCGGCCGGCGGGCGGCAGAACGAGCGTGCCGTGCCGGGTGCTTCCGGCCGGGGGCACCGGCCGGGCTCGGTGAGCGGCGGGCTCGGCGGAACCGGAGTCCTTCACCGTCCGTCCGACCGTCCCGCCGACGGTCTTCTCGATCCGTCGCATCGCCCCCTCGACCGGGCGCACGGCGTCGGCCGGGGTGCGGGCCGCGGCCGGAGCCGCCGACGCCGGCGGCGTACCGTCCGCCGCCTGGGCCTGCCCCTCACAGAGGAACCCCAGCGCCAACAATCCGCCCACCAGCAGCGCCAGATGCAGCGCACGCCGCCCGGCCGCCGTACGCATCGTGCGCAGTGCGGCACCGGCGAAGGGCAGTGCGGTTGGCAGGGTCACGACGGGGAGGGCCTCCGTGCGGCGGAACAAGGCGGTACGCAGCGAACGGCGCACCGCCGATGGCGAACCGCCGTCGATCCTTGCACGGAACGCCTGCGGTTGCGCAAGCCCCCTGTTACCGATGGGTAGTCATATCCTTTTTCCCACCTGTGCTCAAAGACGCCTGTTTTGAGAACTGCCCGTTGTGTCCCCCATGTCGCCGGATCGTCATATCGACTCCGGTATCGGAAGGGGCCGCTTCTCGATGGCCGCCGCCATCACCTCCGGGAACAGGTCGGGTGTGCAGGCGAACGCCGGTGCGCCCAGCGCCGCGAGCGCCGCCGCGTGCTCGCGGTCATAGGCGGGCGCACCCTCGTCGGACAGCGCGAGCAGTGCCACGAACTGCACCCCCGACGCCTTCATCGCCGCCACCCGCTTCAGCATCTCGTCCCGGATCCCCCCTTCGTACAGGTCGCTGATGAGGACCACGACCGTGTCGGCGGGCCGCGTGATCCGCGACTGGCAGTACGCCAACGCTCTGTTGATGTCCGTACCGCCACCGAGTTGCGTGCCGAACAGGACGTCGACCGGGTCCTCGAGCTGGTCCGTGAGGTCGACGACGGCGGTGTCGAAGACGACGAGCCGCGTGGCGATGGACCGCATCGACGCCAGAACGGCGCCGAAGACGGACGCATACACCACCGAAGCCGCCATCGACCCCGACTGGTCGATGCAGAGAACGACTTCCTTCTGCACGGACCGGGACGCCCGCCCGTACCCGATCAGCCGCTCCGGCACGACCGTGCCGTACTCCGGCAGATAGTGCTTGAGATTGGCCGCGATCGTGCGGTTCCAGTCGATGTCGTGATGCCGGGGCCGGCTGACCCGCGCACTGCGGTCGAGGGCCCCCGTGAGCGTGGCGCGGGTGCGGGCGGCGAGCCGCTCCTCCAGATCCTCGACGACCTTGCGGACCACCGCTCGTGCGGTCTCCCTGGTGGTCTCCGGCATCGCCGTGTTCAGCGAGAGCAGCGTGCCGACCAGGTGCACGTCCGCCTCGACCGCCTCGAGCATCTCCGGCTCCAGGAGCAGAGTGGACAGGCCGAGCCGGTCGATGGCGTCACGCTGCATGACCTGGACGACGGACGAGGGGAAGTACGTCCGGATGTCCCCGAGCCAGCGCGCGACGGACGGCGCGGAGGCCCCGAGCCCCGCCGAACGGTCCCCTCCGTGCCGGGGCTTGTCCCCTTTTCCGTACAGCGCGGCCAGTGCCCCGTCCATCGCGGCGTCCCGTCCCGTGAGCCCGAACCCGGTGCCGTCCGCCGCGTCCCCGCCGAGCACGAGCCGCCAGCGCCGCAGCCGTTCGTCGGCTCCCACCGTCCGGTCCGGCACGGTCATGGCCTCCTCCCGGACGGTCGTGTGCGTGCTCATCGGGCCACCTCCGCAAGGTCGTCGGCGTCACTGCCGCCGGATTCGTCCGGGCCGAGCAGCAGACGCAGCACCGGGACCACGGCGTCCGCCCGCCCGGTATCGGGCCCGGAGGCGAACCCCGGGACGCCCGCGCCGGTGGCCACCGCGCTGCCCCGCGCGCCCGGCCCCCGCCGTACCAGCTCACCGAGCGTGCGCCGCACTCCCGGCTCGTACGCCGAGAACGTGCGGCGCAGCAGGGGCAGTACGTCCGTGAACGCGTCCGCCGGCACCCCGGTCAGCCAGGTGTCCACCAGCTCGAGCAGTCGCTCGTCGTGCACGAGAAGCATTCCGCCGCCGGAGCCGCCGCCGACGAACCCCTCGATCCACGCGGCGGCGTCCGCGGGCGGCGTCCCCGGCGACAGCACGAGCCCCATCAGCCGCGCCGCCTCCTCCCGCACCAGCTCCCCGTCGTCCAGAAGCAGCCGCACGGCACGCCCGCGGATCACTCCGGGGACGGTGTCCCGTCCGGAGAGCACCCGCAGGACGGAACGCCACCGTCCGCGCAGGTCGCCCTGCACCGCAGCGATGCCTTCCTCGAGCAGTCCCACCGCCCCGTGCACCGCGTCCACATGCCGCCGCATCTCCTCGGCCGCCTCCGCGTCCAGCGCGGCGCACGCGGGTGGCAGCCCGACGAACACGCGCTCGGCCAGGCCCGTCGCGACATCCGCCAGCGCCCGGGTGCCGGTGCCGCGCACGTCCCCGTAGCGCAGGGAACGCACCAGCGCGGGCAGGGCCTGGGCCAGATGGGCGACGTCGGCGTCGAGGGCCGCGCGGTCGGCGAGGACCCGCATGACCACCGGCAGCGCGTCGGACAGCTCCGCCTGCAGGCACCGCTCGGCGAGTGCCGTGACGTCGGCGAGCGTCCCCGCGGCGACCGCGTCCGCCTCGGCCTTCGCGGTCGCGGCGGTGAGCAGGGTCGTCCCCCACACGCCGGCCTCGGCGACGCGCACGGCCAGCTCCGGATCCCAGCGCAGCCGCCAGGTCTCCCGGAACGTCCCGGTACTGCCCCGCGAGGCGACGGGCTCTCCCCAGCCGATCCCCAGGAGCCGCAGTCGGTGGAGCAGCCGGCTGCGCGCGGCGTCGGTGTCCTTGCGCAGGTCGAGCTCCAACTCCCGCTCCAGCGGCTCCGGTTTGAGCCTGAGCCGCTTCTGGAGCCGGTCGAGGTCCCGCTGCAACGGCACCGCGGGGGCCGAAGCCGGCACCTCCCCGAGGACGTCCCCGACCACCATCCGGTCGTGCACCAGTGCCAGCGGCACGTCCGAGCCCTCGCACATCACCGCCCGCACCGCGTCGGTCGTCTCGGCCAGCCCCGGCAGCGGGCGTCCGCGCAGCGCGGCGAGCGTCCCTGCGAGTCGCACCGCCTCGATGACATGCGCGGACGACACGATCCGGTCCTCCTCGCGGAGCAGCCCGGCCACCCTGGTCAGCCACCGCTCCACGGGCCGGTCGGGGGCGCCGAACAGATGCCCGTACCAGCCGGGCGAGTCGATCCCCGCCCCGTAGCCACTGGCCCGGGACAGCCTCCGGTAGGTCCAGGGCACCCAGGTCATGTCCGCCTTCACCTTGGGCAGCCCCTTCGACAGGGCCCGGTCGGCGGCGACGGGGGTCCTACGCCGCAGCGCGGGCACGTGCCAGGCCCCGCACACCACGGCCACGTCCCCACCGAACTCGCGCCGGGCGGCACGCACCCGAAGCCGCATGTACGCCTCCCGCACGAGGTCCCGCTCATGCCCCCCGGTGCCGTACGCCTCCCGGAGGGTGCCCATGGCCTCCTCGAGCACGGCGAACGGTGCGAGCGCGTCGTCCGTCCCCGCGCCCCGGTGCTCGACGACGTCCTCCCACCACCGCTCCGGATCGTCGTACCCGGCGGCCTCGGCCAGCACGGCGACGGGGTCGAGACGGACGGTGTCCTCGGGTTCCCGGGCCGCTCCGGGTGCCCCGGCCCCGGTCGCCGCCTTCCCGTCCCCGGGCTCGTCCGCGGACGGCTGCTGCTTCGCCTCCCCGGGGTCGCCCTTCGGCGACGCCGGATCCTCCTTCCCCCATGCCAGCGTGTGTGCCGCCGGCAGATCGATGAACCGTGCCGGCACGCCGTGCTCCAGAGCCCACCGGATCGCCACCCACTCCGGGGAGAACTCGGCCAGCGGCCAGAAGGCCGACCGTCCGGGCTCGTCCACGGCGTGGGCGAGCAGCGCCACCGGCGGCCGCATCTCCTCGTCCGCCGCGAGCGGGATCAGGGAATCCGCCTCGGGCGGCCCCTCGATCAGCACGGTGCGCGGCCGTGCCGAGTCCAGCGCGGCCCGCACGGCGCGCGCGGAGCCCGGTCCGTGATGCCGCACCCCGAGCAGCAGCGGCCCCTCGTCGGCCGTCCCGCCCGGCGGCCTGTCAACGCCCGTCACACCGTTCCCCTCGCCACCGGCACCACCCCGGATCGCCGCGTCCGTTCACCCCCGCGCCACCAAGCCCTTGCGCGCCGCGGCGCCGCCCGCCCCGCTGAGGAAGCCCCATGAGGAGTTCCCGCCCGGGCCCTTCACGCGGACACCTCCCGGCATGCGCGGTAGAGGTCCGTCCAGCCGTCGCGCTCGCGGACCACGGCCTCCAGGTACTCCTGCCAGACGACGCGGTCGGCCGCCGGGTCCCGGACGACCGCTCCGAGGATGCCCGCGGCGACATCGCTCGCCCGTAGCACGCCGTCACCGAAGTGGGCGGCCAGCGCGAGCCCGCCCGTGACGACGGAGATCGCCTCGGCGGTGGACAGCGTGCCGCTGGGCGACTTCAGCTTCGTCCGTCCGTCCACGGTGACGCCGCTCCGCAGCTCCCGGAAGACCGTGACGACACGTCGGAGCTCGTCGATGCCGTCGGGCAGGGCCGGCAGGTCGAGCGAGCGTCCGATCTGCTCGACCCGGCGGGAGACGATGTCGACCTCCGCCTCGGCGCTCTCCGGCAGCGGGAGCACCACGGTGTTGAAACGGCGGCGCAACGCACTCGACAGCTCGTTGACCCCGCGGTCGCGGTCATTGGCCGTCGCGATCAGGTTGAAGCCGCGGACGGCCAGCACCTCCTGCCCCAACTCCGGTATCGGCAGGGTCTTCTCGGACAGGATGGTGATCAGCGTGTCCTGCACGTCGGCCGGGATGCGGGTCAGCTCCTCGACCCGTGCGACCGTCCCCTCGCTCATGGCCCGCATGACCGGGCTGGGCACCAGCGCGTCCTGGCTCGGGCCGTGCGCGAGCAGCTGCGCGTAGTTCCATCCGTAGCGGATCGCCTCCTCCGGGGTGCCGGCCGTGCCCTGCACGAGCAGAGTCGAGTCGCCGCTGATGGCCGCCGCGAGATGCTCGGACACCCAGGTCTTGGCCGTGCCGGGCACGCCGAGCAGGAGCAGGGCGCGGTCGGTGGCGAGCGTGGTGACGGCGACCTCGACGATACGGCGCGGACCGACGTACTTCGGCGAGATCACAGTGCCGTCCGGCAGCGTGCCGCCCAGCAGATACGTGGCCACGGCCCATGGCGACAGCCGCCAGCGGGCCGGGCGCGGCCGGTCGTCCTGCGCGGCCAGCGCGGCGAGTTCGGCCGCGAAGTCGTCCTCGGCGTGCGGCCGCAGCGCCTCGGACGCCGCTCGGCCGGATCCGCCCGCCCCCGCTCGCGCACTCCCCCCCGCGGGCGTGCGCAGGGGCTCGGACCCCCGCCCGTCCGGGCCTGCCGCAGCGCTTCCGTGCATGGGCGCGGACTCGCTCGGGTCCGGTTCGACGGACATCGGATCAACGGACACACGCATGACCACTTCCCCCTCCAGCTCGGCCGGTTCGGATCTGCCACCCACCGTGCACCAGACCACTGACAATCCAGGGTGACCTGTGCGAAAGCCCTCGCGACCGGAGATTGTCAGTGTCGGGATCTACCGTCGACGACATGACTCAGCAGGGGGTGCGCTGGACCGCGGACCAGGTGCTGGCACTGGCGCCTGACATCGCGTCACGCAAGGCGGGAAGCGAACTCGGCGCGGCCGGGCCGTGGTCGGAGACGGGCAGTTCCGGCGAGGGGACGGTGTGGGGACTGTGCAAGGGCAGCGGAAGCACGCCGTACCGGACGGTCGTCGACATCGCGGACGCATCCGGCCCGGCGTACAGCTGCAGTTGCCCGAGCCGCAAGTTCCCGTGCAAGCACGCGCTGGGACTGCTGCTGCTCTGGTCGGGTGGGGACGGCACGGTGCCACGGGGGCAGGCGCCGGACTGGGCGGAGCAGTGGATCGAAGGACGCAGACAGCGCACGCAGGAGGGGAGGACACCGGTCGGCCACAGTGGGGGCGCGTCCGCCGCTCCGGAGGCGGCCCGGCGCCGGGCGGAGCGGCGGGCCGAGCGGATCACGGCCGGGGCGGAGGAGCTGGAGCAGCGGCTGGCCGATCTGCTGCGGGGCGGCCTGGCCTCGGCCGAACAGGCGGGGTACGGGCTGTGGGAGGAAACGGCCGCCCGGATGGTGGACGCGCAGGCGCCTGGACTGGCAGCCCGGGTCAGGGAGTTGGGCGCTCTCCCGGCGTCGGGGCCGGGCTGGCCGGCGCGACTGCTGGAGGAGTGCGCCCTGCTGCATCTGCTGGACCGGGGCTGGCTGCGCCGTGAGCGGCTGCCGGACGGGCTGGCGGCGACGGTCCGTTCACGGGTCGGCCTGCCCGGCTCACCGGACGGTCCGCCCGTCCGCGACCGCTGGCTGGTCCTGGCGCAGTACGACACCTCGGACGGCCGGCTCACCACGCGCCGGATCTGGATGTACGGAACGGAGTCCGGGCGCACCGTGCTGCACCTCTCCTTCGCGGCGGCGGGGCGTGCTCCGGAGCCGGCGCTGCCGGTGGGCCTGGTCTTCGAGGCGGAGGTCTCCGGGTATCCGGGGGCCGGGCAGCTGCGGGTCGCGCTGGGCGAGCGGTTCACCTCGCCCGAGCCGGTCACCGTGCGACCGCCGGGCGTGACCACTGCCCGGGCGATGGCGTACTACGGGGAGGCGCTGCGAGCGGACCCTTGGCTGGACTCGTTCCCGGTGACGCTGGGCCGCGTGATACCGACGCCCGCCGAGGACTCCTGGCAGCTGGCGGACGCGGACGACGGCAGGGCGCTGCTACTCACCCCTTCGGTGGCCGCCCGCCCGGGCCTGTGGCGCCTGGTCGCCCTCTCGGGCGGCGGCCCGGTCACGGTCTTCGGCGAGTGCGGTCATCTCGGATTCACCCCGCTCACCGCCTGGCCGGAGGGCGCAGGAGAGGCGGTCCCGCTGTGCTGACGACACCCGAGCCACTGCCTGCCGACCGGAGGACCCACATGACTGCGACTCCCGCCCCACCGGACACGGCCTCCGACGTGCCCTGGGACGAACTGGTGACCGTGGCCCTGCTGGGCACCGGCCGGCGCACCCCGCCGTGGCTGCCGCCCGGTCGGGATGCGCCGACGGCGCTGCTTGACCTGGCCGCCGTGGAGACGGTGCGACGCAGAGCGGGGCTGCGCCCCGCACCGGCGGCGGCACGGCCCGAGCCCGCGGCACCGGACCCACGCCCCCCGCTGCCGCCCGCGGCGGCCGGCAGACTGGCCCTGCTCCTGTCGGACCGCCCCGGCACGGGCGGTGGCCGCCGGGGGGCGGCCCCCGACCTCATGGAGCTGCTGCCACAGTGGCTGTCCCTGGCCAACGAACGGGGCTTCGCGCCACCCCCGGAAGCGCTGCCCGCGCTTCTGGACGCGGCCCGCGGCCGTACGGACCTGCGACCGGCGGCGCTGGCCTTCGCCGGCCCGCGCGCCCTGTGGCTGGCCCGGCTGAACCCGGACTGGCGCTTCGCGCTGCGCTCCGCACCCGGTGACGGCTCCGAGCTGCCGCCACCGGAAGAACGGGACCGGGCCCAAGGCCTGTGGCAGGAAGGCCTGTTCGCGGAACGGGTCGCCCTGCTGGCCGCACTGCGCAGGCGACAGCCACCCGCGGCCCGCGAACTGCTGGCCTCCACCTGGGCGACCGAACGGGCCGAGGACCGCCTGATGTTCCTCGACTCACTGCGCACGGGGCTCGAACCCGCGGACGAGCCGTTCCTGGAGCAGGCGCTCTCCGACCGGAGCCGCAACGTCCGGGCGACGGCGGCGGAGTTGCTGTCGGCGCTGCCGGGCTCGGCCCTGGCCTGGCGGATGGCGGCACGGGCGGCGGCCTGCGTGGCGATCGACCGCACCCGCCCGGATCCCACGATCGTGGTCGAGGCGCCGCACCAGTGCGACCCGGGCATGGAGCGCGACGGGGTGGTGCCGAAGCCCCCGGCGGGTCGCGGCGAACGGTCGTGGTGGCTGGGCCAGTTGGTGGAGGCCGCACCGCTCGGTACGTGGCCGGCACGGCTCGGGCGGCGCACGCCGGAGGAGATCGTCGCACTGCCGGTGGCGGACGACTGGCAGGGCGAACTGCACGCGGCGTGGTGCCGTGCGGCGGTACGGCAGCGCGACCCCGGCTGGTCCCGGGCCCTGCTCGGCCGTCCTTCCGCGGCGGAGGCCGGGGGCCCGGGTGCGGTGTACCTGGCCGAGCGGGCGAAGCTGCTCTCGATACTGGACGCGACCGATCGGGCCGACTGGGTCGCGGGATTCATCGCCACGCACGGTCTGTCCGAGGCGTTCCAGCTCCTCGGGGTGTGCGCGGTCCCCTGGGCCACCCCTCTCGGGCGGGCGGTCGTGGACGCGCTCGACATCGCGCGGGACGCGGGTAGTTACCCCTGGAGCTTCAGCGGGGTGATGGGCCTCGCGGAGCGCTGTCTCGACCCCGTGGAGGCGAGCCGGCTCGACGCGCTGACGGCGATACCCGACGAGACGGAGGACGCGTCGCCCGGAGCCGGCGGCTACTGGGCGGAGGCGTTCCAGCGACTGACGAGGACTCTGCGCCTGCGTGCCACGATGCGGGAGGAACTGGGTGAGCCATGAGGCGGGGCACGGGGTCGCCGCGAGGCGCACCGAAGGGCGCCGCCCACCCGCCGGTGAACGGCACCCTCGTGGCAGTGCTACGCCCCGGCCGGCTGGCGTACGTTCGCCCGTACCCAGTCCACGATCGACGCGGTGGTCGCACCGGGCGTGAAGATCTCAGCGACGCCCTTCTCCTTCAGCAGGGGGATGTCCGCCTCCGGGATGATCCCGCCACCGAAGACCAGGATGTCCTCCGCGTCGCGCTCCTTGAGCAGGTCGATCACCGCGGCGAACAGCGTGTTGTGCGCGCCGGACAGGATCGACAGACCGATCGCGTCGGCGTCCTCCTGGATCGCCGTGTCCACGATCTGCTCGGGCGTCTGGTGGAGGCCGGTGTAGATAACCTCCATGCCCGCGTCGCGCAGCGCCCGCGCGATCACCTTGGCCCCTCGATCGTGGCCGTCGAGCCCCGGTTTGGCCACCACCACGCGGATCGGTCCGGCTGCCACACCCATCACTGCCTCCATGAAGCGACTACTCCACCCTGTACCGATGTACCGCACCTCCGCCACGTCACCGCACCGGCGGACATACGGACCGCACGTTCGGCGCATTTCGCACCGACGGGCACACGCACCGCTCCGCCCGCGCGGTCCCGGCGGACCAGGCCCGCGCGCACCTCACGGCACAGGTGTCCCGCGCCGCACCGACTCGGGAAGTGAACGAACGTTATCGCCAGCATCCCGCAACCGGCAGTTTCGCGGTGCAGACCGAGGGGGAAATCACACAGTGGGACACAATCGCCGCGCAGGGTCTCCCCTCTTGGCGGCACAGGGGCCGTGGTCACCAGCGGCTCGAGTGCCGTGGACCGAGGTGATCGTGCGCAAGGAGAGCCGCTACGGGGCGGCCGCACCACCGCATCGCCGGCGGGGCGCAGTGGTGGTGGGGTTCCTCGGCGAAATTGCACAGGGCACGCATGCGGGGATCCACACCCGTACGAGGAGGACGGGAACCGCGCCGCGAGGACGGGCGAACGCGTCATAGCGACGAGAAGACGCCCGTCGCGTCATGGCCACACACGCCGCGTCCGCGGCACGGCCGAACCCGCGGTATCCGCCCCGTAGGCCATCGCCTCGACGGCTTTCCACGAGGGCTCACGGGGGACAGAGGCGTCCTCGCGTGCGCCGACGGGAGGTCGGCCATGATGGTCTCCAGGGCAGTACAGCCCCTGCAGCCGCTGCTTCCGCTGTGCCAGCGCCTGTTCCCGAGCCGACTGGCCGGACTGTCCATAGCCCCCCTGAAGGCAACCGCGCTGGAGCTCGCGATCCTCGCCGGGCATCTGCTCCTGTACCCCTCGGGAATCATCCAGGAGCGCCGTGCGGCGCCCCTGCAGATCCCTCCGGACGCCGCCACCCTGCCGACCGAGGCCAAGCCCCCGGTCATCCTGCTCCACGGGTTCATCGACAATCGCTCGGTCTTCGTCCTGCTGCGCCGCAACCTCACGCAGCACGGGCGGCAGCACATCGAATCCCTCAACTACTCACCGCTGACGTGTGACATCCGCACCGCCGCCCAGCTGCTCGGCCGCTATATCGAAGAGCTGTGCGAGCGCACCGGGCAGCAGCAGGTGGATGTCGTCGGGCACAGCCTGGGCGGGCTGATCGCGCGGTACTACGTGCAACGCCTCGGCGGCGACCTGCGCGTCCGCACCCTCGTCACCCTGGGCACACCCCACTCGGGAACCCGGGTCGCGCCGCTTGCGAACGCGCACCCGATCGTGCGCCAGATGCGCCCCGGTTCGGGGCTGATCCAGGAACTGCGCGAGCCGGCCCCCGGCTGCCGTACGCACTTCGTGAGCTTCTGGAGCGATCTGGATCCTCTGATGGATCCGCTGGAGACGGCCTGTGTCGACCACCCCGACCTGCTGGCGCAGAACATACAGGTCAGCGGTATCGGCCACCTCGCACTGCCCGTGCACCCCGCCGTCGCCGCCGGGATACGGCAGGCTCTCGACCTCGTGGAGCCGGGAGCGCCCGCCGCCCACACCGGCGGTCTGACAGTGGCGTGACCTTCCGGGCTCTCCGCCCGCAACCACGGACCCCACGGCCCGTCGCCACCATGTCCGCGGCAGAGCCCGGCAGGTGCCGCCGTACGGCTCCGATTCGGGTGTCCGACCCTTCAAGGACACCCTCTCGACCCCGAACATTCATCGAACGCAAAACCAAAGCCTCGCCGGGGTCCGCCGAAACACGGCGCAATGCCCGTTTCCTGCCCGAGGGAAACCAGCGGAAGATTGTCGCGCCCGCGTACCGCCGGGTACAGTCGCCGCACTGCTCTGCCAGCCCCTGCTGTCGAGGCGAAAGAGAAGTTGGTGAACGACCGTCACCCGTCGGGGACCGCGACTCCCCCGACTCCGGCCCCCGATGCCGTCTCGGCGCACTACGCGTCGTACGGCGCACACGGTGGCCAGTACGGTGAGTTCACCACGTACAACGACGCTTTCGGCACCGGTGGTGCCACGACGGCGACCTTCGCCACCGACCCTCTCTTCGGCGACCTGCCGGGCCACGACTCGACCGGCGCATACGACGCCACGCAGTGGTCCACGGCCGGGCATGCGACGTTCGGCGACCAGGCTCACCAGGCGCCGGACTACGGCGCGTACGCCGCCCAGCACCACGCCGCCTTCGACACCGGCGCCCATGACACGACAGCCTGGGCGGCCGGTTATCAGCAACTCGCCGGCATCCCCGCACAGGCCACGTCCCCCGACGCCTCGGGCCAGTGGGACACGCACGCCTGGCTCGGGGCCGGCCAGTCGGCAGACCCGACCCAGCAGTGGGAATGGGGCACGCAGACCTTCGACACGGGCGCCTACGACGCCACCCAGTGGAACTCGGCCGGCACCGCCGAGCACGGGACCCACGACCAGTACCCCGACGCGGCGGACCCGGCCACGGCGGCCTTCGAGCAGATGGTCCCGGATCCCTTCGATCAGGCCGAATCCTTCGACCAGGCGGAGGCCTTCGACCAGCAGGCCACCTCTGGCTTCGACGCGGTGGAAGCCTTCGATCAGCCGCCGTACGACCGAACCGCCTACGAAGACGGCGAGTTGGAAGCCGACGAGGCGTACGGCGACGCTCCTCCGCTGCTCGATGACCAGGAAGAGATCCCTCCCGCCCCGGCCCCCCGTGTCGCGGCCCGCGCCTCGAACCGGGCCCGGCGCCGCACCCCGGCGAAGCGATCCGCCCTGCTGACGGTCGCCGTGCCGTCGGTGTGCGTCATGGGGGTCGCCGGGATCGCCGCGGCGTCGGTCGGTGTGAGCGGCGAGGACGGCACGACGACGAGCGCCTCGGCCGCCACACCCGTGAAACCGTCCGCCGCGAACAACAAGCTGGACTCCCAGCTCGAGAGCCTCTCCGCGGGCGCGAACGACTTCGCGGACCGGGCGAGCCGCACGCAGGAGCGCATCGACCTCAAGGCCGAGCAGGCGGCCGAGCAGAAGAAGGCCGCGGCGGAGGCGGCGCTCAAGGAGCGGCTGCGTCCGAAGTTCGTCCTGCCGGTCCTCCAGAAGGGCCTCAGCGCCTACTTCGGGCAGGCCGGCATCAACTGGATGTCCGTGCACACCGGGATCGACTTCCCGGTCTCCTACGGAACCACGGTGTTGGCCGCGACCGACGGCACGGTCCGCACGCAGTGGAACAGCGCGTACGGCAACATGATGATCGTCACCGCGAAGGACGGCACGGAGACGTGGTACTGCCACCTCTCCACCTACCGGGTCGCCTCCGGAACGACGGTGAAGGCCGGCGAGCCGATCGCGTACTCCGGCAACTCGGGCAACTCCACCGGCCCGCACCTGCACTTCGAAGTGCGACCGGGCGGAGGCGCTGCCATAGACCCGCTGCCCTGGCTGCGGAGTCACGGGCTGGACCCGACCTGATCGACTCCGCCCTGGGCCCCGCCGTTCGGCGCGGGCCCAGCCGCACGGACTACAGCTTCTCCACCGGCGCGTACCGCAGCAGCAGCCGCTTCGGCTTGGTGTCACCGAAGTCGATCGTCGCCTCGGCGTTGGCGCCCGTGCCCTTGACGCCGACGACCGTCCCCAGGCCGAACTGGTCGTGTGTGACGCGGTCGCCCACCGCCAGGGAGATCACGGGCTTCTCCGCAGCACCGCCCCGGCGGGTGGCGAACCCAGACGCGCCCGCGGCCGAAGAGCGCGACCGGGAGGTCGAGAGCGAGGCCGCCACTCCCGAGAGCGGACCGGAGGACGCGGGGGCCGAGGAGCCGCCGGTCCGCTTCCACTCCACGTGCTGGTCCGGGATCTCCTCCAGGAAACGTGAGGGCGGGTTGTACGAGGGCTGGCCCCAGGCGCTGCGCAGGGCCGACCGCGTGAGGTACAGCCGCTCCCGCGCCCGGGTGATGCCCACGTACGCCAGGCGCCGCTCCTCCTCCAGTTCCTTGGTCTGGCCGAGCGCGCGCATGTGCGGGAAGACGCCGTCCTCCATGCCGGTCAAGAAGACCACCGGGAACTCGAGGCCCTTCGCGGTGTGGAGGGTCATCAGCGTGATGACGCCGTCGCCGTCCTCCTCGTCGGGGATCTGATCGGAGTCGGCGACCAGAGCGACCTGTTCGAGGAAGTCGGCGAGCGTGCCACCCGGAGCGGCCGCCTCTGGTGCCGATGCGCCTTCTCCGCGCTCCTGCTCGAACTCCAGGGCCACGGCGGCGAGTTCCTGGAGGTTCTCGATGCGGGTTTCGTCCTGGGGATCGGTCGATGCCTGCAACTCGGCCAGATAGCCGGTGCGTTCCAGCACCGCCTCCAGCACCGTGGCCGGTCCGGCGCCCGACTCCACGATGGTCCGCAGCTCCTCCATCAGCGCGTTGAACCGCTTGACCGCGTTCGTCGAACGGGCCGCCATACCGTACGCCTCGTCCACGCGGCGCAGCGCCTGGGAGAAGCTGATCCTCTCCCGCTGGGCAAGGGCGTCGATCATCGCCTCGGCGCGATCTCCGATGCCCCGCTTCGGGACGTTCAGGATCCGCCGCAGCGGAACGGAGTCCTCCGGATTCGCCAGCACCCGCAGGTACGCCAGGACGTCCCGGACCTCCTTGCGCTCATAGAAGCGGACACCGCCGACGACCTTGTAGGGCAGGCCGACGCGGATGAAGACCTCTTCGAAGACACGGGACTGCGCGTTCGTGCGGTAGAAGACGGCGACGTCGCCGGCCTTCGCCTCACCCGAGTCCGTCAGTCGGTCTATCTCGTCGGCGACGAACTGGGCCTCGTCGTGCTCGGTGTCGGCGACATAGCCGATGATCCGTGCGCCCGCGCCCGCGTTGGTCCACAGATTCTTGGGGCGGCGCGACTCGTTGCGCTCGATGACCGCGTTGGCCGCGCTCAGGATCGTCTGCGTGGAGCGGTAGTTCTGCTCCAGGAGGATCGTGGTGGCGTCCGGGTAGTCCTCCTCGAACTGGAGGATGTTGCGGATGGTCGCGCCGCGGAAGGCGTAGATCGACTGGTCGGCGTCGCCGACGACGCACAGTTCGGCCGGGCTCAGGTCGTGCTCACCGGGCGGCACGTCCACAGGGCGCTCGGCGGTACCGACGAGTTCCCGCACGAGGGCGTACTGGGCGTGGTTGGTGTCCTGGTACTCGTCGACGAGGACGTGGCGGAAGCGGCGACGGTAGTGCTCGGCGACGTCCGGGAAGGCGCGCAGCAGGTTGACCGTCGTCATGATCAGGTCGTCGAAGTCGAGCGCGTTGGCCTCACGGAGGCGGGACTGGTAGAGCGTGTATGCCTGGGCGAGGGTCTTCTCGAAGCCTCCCCCGGACTCCGTCCGGGAGGCGCCCCCAGCGGCCTGAGCGGCGAAGTCCTCCTCGTCGATCAGCTCGTTCTTCAGGTTGGAGATCTTCGCGCTGAAGGACTTCGGCGGGAAGCGCTTCGGGTCGAGGTCCAGGTCGCGGCAGACGAGCGCCATCAGCCGCTTGCTGTCGGCGGCGTCGTAGATCGAGAAGGAGGACGTGAAGCCCAGCTTCTTGCTCTCCCGCCGCAGGATGCGGACGCACGCGCTGTGGAAGGTCATCACCCACATCGCGTTCGCGCGTGGACCGACGAGCTGCTCGACACGCTCCTTCATCTCGCCCGCGGCCTTGTTGGTGAAGGTGATCGCGAGAATCTGGCCCGGGTGCACGCCCCGCTCGGCCAGCAGATAGGCGATGCGATGGGTGAGCACGCGGGTCTTGCCGGAGCCGGCGCCGGCCACGATGAGCAGGGGGGAGCCGGCGTGCATGACGGCCGCGCGCTGGTTCTCGTTCAGCCCTTCGAGCAGCGCCTGCGGGTCGCTGACCGGACGGGGAGCGCCGTCGCGGTAGTAGGCGTCCCGGTCCGCGGGCGCGTCGAAGCGTCCGCCGAACAGATCGTCGGGAGCCGACTCCGGAGCGTGATCGTCCTCGGGCGGCGGGGGCTCCTCCTCATGGGCCGGTGTGGCCTTGAGGTCCGCCAGGAAGCTGTCGTCAAAGAGGCTGCTCATCGCTCTCCGAGTCTAGGCCGCCCCACCGACACTCGGCCGCCACCCCGAGAACTCCGCCGCCGGGACGGGCCTGGGCCGTCCGCGGCCTTCCGGCGTCGACCGACATCACACCGCCACCTTCCGGAACTGTTCGATCGCCGACGGAAACCGACCGCACGGCGCCGTGTCACCGCACGGCTCACCCCCTGACGGAACCAGGCGGAGTACGCCACTCCGCCCGACTTCACAGGAAAACGCCCAACCCACCACAGATACCGTCACATCCACCCCGAGCAACCCGGTGCATGGTCAAGGTCACGAAAATGTATCGGGCATATCGCACATCAACCTTCACAGAGGCCACACGAGTTGGCTAGCGTGCGGGGCGGGCCGCACGACACCCACCGGCGAAGGTCGCCGGGCCGCGCGGCCTCCGCCGAGTCCGGTGCGCCCCCGCGGCACCCGGAGCCGGGGACCCACCCGACCTTGGGGTGAATCGGCCAACAGCCCTCCGGGGCGCGGCCGTAGGGCATGCCTTCCGGAACCACTCGCCCGAACCCGACAGCTAACTCGGTAGGCGGAGTACGGAAGGAGTCGCCTCCCATGGCGCCGCACCGCAAGGCGCGTCCCTCTGGCACGCGCATCGCAGGCATACGGACCCCCGCCCTCGCAACGGCGGCCCTCACCTCCGTGGCCCTGCTCTCCCAGACCGCCAACGCCGCCCCCTCCACCGACGACAAGCCGAGTGTCGAGGAGGTCGAGAAGAAGGTCGACGACCTCTACCGTCAGGCGGAGTCGGCCACCGACAAGTACAACGCGGCCAAGGAGAAGTCGGCCGACCAGCGAAAGCGCGTCGACACGCTCCTCGACGACGTCGCCCAGCGCACACAGAAGCTGAACGAGGCCCGGGACCAGCTGGGGTCGTTCGCCGCCGCGCAGTACCGCACCGGGGCGGCGGCCCCCGACACGGCCACCTTCCTGCTGGCCGACTCGCCCCAGGACTACTTCGACCAGACCCAGCTGATGAACCGGCTCACCGGCCGCCAGAAGGAAACGGTCGACGAGTACTTCACCGACCGGTCCGCGACGATGGAGAAGCGGCAGGAGGCCACCGAGAGCCTGCAGACGCTCACCGAGTCGCAGGAAACGCTCAAGTCGACCAAGGCGGAGATCCAGCAGAAGCTCACCACCGCGCGGGAGCTGCTCTCCAAGCTGACCGCGGAGGAGAAGGCACGTCTCGCCGCGCTCGAGAAGCAGAAGCAGGAGGAGGCCCAGCGCCAGGCGGAGGAACTGGCCCGGCAGCAGGCGGCAGCCCGGGAACAGGCAGCGGCCAGGGAGCAGGCGGCCCAGCAGAAGTCGTCCTCGACCACGACGAGCGACTCGTCCGGGTCCTCCACCACGACGAGCGGCTCGTCCGGCTCCTCGACCACGACGAGCGGCTCGTCCGGGTCCTCCACCACGGACTCCTCGGTGGCGACCAAGGCGGAGAAGGCCCTCGCGTACGCCCAAGCCCAGATCGGCAAGCCCTATGTGTGGGGTGCCACCGGCCCCGATTCCTACGACTGCTCCGGACTGACCCAGGCCGCCTGGAAGGCCGCCGGGGTGTCGCTTCCGCGCACCACGTACGACCAGGTCAACGCGGGCACTACGGTTCCGCTCGCCGACGCCCAGCCGGGTGATCTGATCTTCTTCTACGACGACCTCAGCCACGTCGGCATCTACATCGGCAACGGCATGATGATCCACGCCCCGAAGCCGGGTGCATACGTCCGCGAGGAGTCGATCTACTACGCCGGCGCCTCCATCATCCACAGCGTGGTGCGCCCCGCCTGAGGCCGGGCCTCCCGCTGCCCGTGCGGCACGCGCGCGTGGGGTTGTTTTCGGCCTCCCCGCGCGCGTGCCCCGTACGCAACCCGTGTGCGCATCCCTAGCATCGGGCGCATGTCAGGCACCTCCGCGCTCCGCACCTGGTGGTCGCAGCGTCCACCCGCCACCGGGGCCGCCGTGATGGCGACCGGCATCCTGTCGGTCGGGCTGCGCCTGACCGGTTACCAGGTCCTCTCCCGCATCGCCCTCGCCCTGACGGCCGCCGCCTGGCTGGGCCTGGTCGCCGATGTCGCCGTACGAGTGCTGCGGGAGCGCGAACGGTGGGTGGACGCGGCACTCCCTCCGACCGCGCTCACCCCGGTCGCGGCGACCGCGACGCTGGGCACGGCGGTGTCCGCGCTGAGCGGTCAGTCGCTTGCCGAGGCGCTGCTCGCACTGACCGCGCTGCTGTGGGCGGGCCTGGTCCTGGGGGTCGTACCGCGCTGGACGCGCCGCATGCCCGGCACGGTCTTCCTCGGGTGTGTGGCGACGGAGGGGATCGCGGTGCTCGGGGCGGTGCTGGCGGCGGCCGCGGGCGTGGCGTGGCTTGCGCACACGGCGCTGGTGTTCTTCTGGCTCGGGCTGGTGTTCTACCTGGTCGGACTGCGCTGCTTCGACCTGCGGCAGGTGGCGACCGGCGCGGGGGACCACTGGATCGTGGGCGGCGGACTCGCCATCTCCGCGGTGGCCGGGGCGCGGCTGGTCATCGCCTCACACCGGATGTACCTCTGGAACAACGACGACAGCGCCGCCCTGCGGGGCATGACCATCGCCCTGCTCGCCCTCGCCCTCCTGTGCTACTGCGTGCTGGCGGCGGCCGAGGTGATCCGTCCGCGGCTCGGCCACGACGTACGGCGCTGGGCAACCGTCTTCCCGATGGGCATGACGGCGGTGGCGGCACTGTCCGTCGCCACCGCCATCGGGGGGTCCTGGCTGCCTGACCTGGGCCGGGTACTGCTGTGGATCGCGGTGGCCGCCTGGTGCGCGCTCCTCGTCGCCGCCGTCTCGTCGGCGCTGGGCGGCGTCAGGTCCAGAGCACCGCGATGAAGATGTTCGCAGTGGTCAGCGCGCCGACGAGCGCGAAGAGGGACTTGTCGACCCTGTCCTCGTCGCGCTTCACGTAGACCAGGCCGAGGATCACGATCAGCAGAGCCAGCTTCACACCGATCTTGATCATGTCGACCGGCTGGTGGTCCGCCTCGTTGAGACCGACCAGGACGACGCCGGTGGCCAGCATGGTCAGCGCGCCGTGCAGCATCCCGGGCACGAATCGGGCGGTGCCCTGGCCCATTGCCTTCATCTGGGTGAGGAAGCCGCCGAGCAGCGCGGCGATACCGACGATGTGAAGGCCGACGAAGAGATGGATGAGTACGTCCATGGGCCGGAGCCTAGCCAGGGGTGCGGGGTCACCCGACCACCGGCCCCGCGGACGTGGCGGCGCCCACAGGGACACGGGCACCGCATATATGCGCCCTATAGCATTCCGCCGCCTCCCCGCGTCCCGGAACCGTCGCATCGGTCATCGCACAGCGTGAAGTCGGCGCTCCCGGACCGGGATCACGACCACATACGGTCACCGGCAGTCCAGTCGCGCCACTTCCGTACATTGCGTCACGGAGTGGTCACGGTGAGGTTTAGCGTCCTGCATCAGGTGGCCGGCTCCTCACCACCCGCCCGGGCCAGGGGCGGCCGTCGGACACCACCGCCGAGAAGGTCCGGCGGCGGCGCGCTCCCCCTGTGCGGGCCGCCGCCGGACGCGCTACACCGCCCGTGACACCGGCGGTCGTACGAAAGGACGGGATGTCCAGGTGGCAGCGCACCGCAAGCCCAGACAGCGTTCGCTCGGCGGCAACACGGCCCGTACCGCCGCCACGATCGCCCTCGCGGGAGCGGCGACCACGACCGGTCTCGAGGGAACGGGTCACGCCGAGCCACAGCTCTCCCCGGCTCAGGTCAAGGCCAAGGTCGACAAGCTGTACCAGCAGGCGGAGGCCGCGACCGAGAAGTACAGCGGAGCGAAGGAGGAGGCGGACAGGGCCCAGGCACGGCTCGACACCCTGCGCGACGAGGCGGCCCGCCGCACGGAGCGACTCAACTCGGCACGTGAGGCACTGGGTTCGGCCGCGGCGGCGCAGTACCGCAACGGGGGCGTCGACCCCTCGGTGCAGCTCCTGCTCTCCTCGGATCCCGGGCAGTACCTCGACGACGCGGCGTTCGCCGAGCGGGTCGACCACCGGCAGGCGGCGGCCGTGAGCCGCGTACGCGCGCAGCTGCGGGAGATCGAGCGGCTGCGCGGAGCGGCGCGGGTGGAGCTGGCCTCCCTGAAGTCACGGCAGGCGGAACTGCGCCGGCAGAAGCGGACGATCACGGAGAAGCTGGGCGAGGCGCGACGGCTGCTGTCCCGGCTGACGGACGGCCAGCGGGCACAGCTCACGGCGGACGGAGACCCGGGGCGGGCGTCGCGCTCCGCGCTTCGGGGCCTGACGCCGGTGTCGGCCGCCGCCGCGGCCGCTCACGCCCCCAACACCCGGGCGGCGGCCGCGCTGTCGTACGCGTACGGCAAGCTCGGCAGCCCCTACGTCTGGGGAGCCACGGGTCCCGACGCCTTCGACTGCTCCGGCCTGGTACAGGCCGCCTACCGCTCGGCGGGTGTCTCGCTGCCGCGGACGACATACGCCCAGATCGGCGCCGGACGCCGCGTCTCGCGCTCCGAGCTCCTCCCCGGTGACCTGGTGTTCTTCTACTCCGGCGTCAGCCACGTGGGGATCTACGTGGGCAACGGTCAGATGATCCACGCGCCGAATCCCTCGGCGCCGGTACGGCTGGCGCCGATCGACCAGATGCCGTTCGCGGGGGCGACCCGGGTGGTGTGAGCCGCCCTCGGATCCGTGAAGCGTTGACGAGGAGGCCCGGTGAGGGCGCGTCAGACCAGCCGACGGGCCGTCGCCCAGCGCGTCAGCTCGTGCCGGTTCGACAGCTGAAGCTTGCGCAGAACCGCCGAGACATGGGACTCGACCGTCTTCACCGAGATGAACAGCTGCTTGGCGATCTCCTTGTACGCATAGCCACGGGCGATGAGGCGCAGGACCTCGCGCTCGCGCTGGGTGAGGCGGTCGAGGTCCTCGTCGACGGGCGGGGCGTCCGTCGAGGCGAAGGCGTCGAGGACGAAGCCGGCCAGACGCGGCGAGAACACCGCGTCGCCTTCCTGCACCCGGAAGACGGAGTCGACCAGATCGGAACCGGTGATCGTCTTGGTGACGTAGCCGCGGGCGCCGCCGCGGATCACCCCGATCACGTCCTCCGCCGCGTCCGAGACGGACAGGGCGAGAAAGCGGACCGGCCGCTCCGCGTCGGCCATCAGCGGCGCGCAGCGGCGCAGCACCTCGACTCCGCCGCCGCCGGGCAGATGGACGTCGAGGAGCACCACCTCGGGCCGGGTGGCGGTGATGACGCTCACCGCCTGGTCGACGTCCGCGGCCTCGCCGACGACCTCGACGCCGGTCCGCTCGGTCTGCCCGATCTCGGCCTGGACACCCGTGCGGAACATCCGGTGGTCGTCGACGAGCACGACCCGCACGCGCCGCTCTTCGGCGCCGCCCCCGCTCGCGCGCTCCGGCTCCGCCGGGCCGGCCGGCTCGTTCGCGTCGCTCATGACGTCTTCTCCGCCCTCTCCATCTCCAGCTCGACCTCTGTGCCGCCACCCGGCACGGCGCGCAGTCGTGCCGTGCCGCCGTTGCGCTCCATGCGGCCGATGATCGATTCTCTGACACCCATGCGGTCGGCGGGAATCGCGTCGAGGTCGAAACCGGGACCGCGGTCGCGCACGGACACGAAGACGGTCCTTTCCTCGACCTCGGCGTAGACCTGGACGGCGCCGCCGTCGCCACCGTACTTGGCGGCGTTCACCATGGCTTCGCGCGCGGCCTGCATCTGCGCGCCGATCCGCTCGTCGAGGGGGCAGTCGCCGACGACGACGACCTCGATGGGCACGCCGTGCTTGTCCTCCACCTCCGCCGCGTTGCGCCGGACCGCCTCCGCGAGGGTGTCGGGCGCCTCGTCCTCGTCCTTGCCGGTGCCCTCCGGTTTGTAGAGCCAGGCGCGCAGGTCGCGCTCCTGGGCGCGGGCGAGACGGCGCACCTCGCCGGCGTTCTCCGCGTTGCGCTGGATCAGGGTCAGGGTGTGCAGGACCGAATCGTGCACATGGGCGGCGACCTCCGCGCGCTCCTGGGCGCGGATGCGCATCAGGCGCTCCTCGGACAGGTCCTGGGTGATCCGGACGAGATAGGGACCGGCGAGCAGCGTGACGCCGACGAGGACCGCGAGCGCCGCCTGCAGGACCGAGCCGAGGTGGGCCGCCGAGCCCTGGAGCACGAAGATGCCGGAGACGCCCGCGGTGACCAGCAGGACCCCCGCCGCGGCGCGCAGCAGCGTGAGCGTGCGCCGACGGCTGCCGACCTCCATCCAGCGGGCGCGCCGCGCGTTGTCCGCCTGGCGCCAGACCAGGGCGACACCCGCGGCGACGAGGACGGCCGGGATGAGATACGCCTTGGCCCCGCTGCCGAGGTTCACGCTGCCGACGAAGGTCAGCGCCACGACGACCATGAGCAGCAGGGCGACGATCTGGCCCCGGTCGGGCTTACGGGCGACCAGTCTGCGCCGGCCGTCGGCCAGGGTCTCGGTCGCGACCAGGGACGGAGGGCGCCGGTCGTCGACACCCCCGACGCCCAGTGGGACGAAGAACCAGAACGCGGCGTACAGCAGCGCGCCGAGGCCGTCCGCCGTCATCAGGCCGACGAACACGAGGCGCACCCAGATCACGGGCAGTCCCAGGTGCCCGGCGAGCCCCCGCGCCACGCCCCCGAGCCAGCGTCCGTCGCTGCTGCGGTAGAGCTTGCGCGGCGGCCGCGGGTCGTCGGGGGGCACTGCTGCGGCGTCCGGCATGCCATCGATGGTCACACGACCGGCCCATCGGTACATCAGGGTCAGCCCCCTAGACACCCCTGATCTTCGCGCTCCCGGACGCCGCGCACGCCCTCGAGATACTGCGGTCCCAGGTCCACGGACGTCCTTGATCCCGCGATCCCCGGCTCTGCGGGCTGTCCGGATCGCCGCATCCGGTGATCGAACACTTCCCCCGCCGGCTGTCAGGGCAGATTTCAGGGTTCGGCCAGGGTCGTCCGCACTGCCGCCGGGCGGCCACGGCGGAGACCATGGACGTATGACAGATCAGCACCACGCGGCACCGGGACGGAGCCCGGGACCGGAGCAGGGCCCCGCCGCCGGGCACGACCCCACCGCGGGACGGGCGTCGCACGCACACCAGGGCGCGGACCCGGTCCAGGACCTCGGGCGCTTCCGGCGTGACCGGCGGCACAAGATGCTGGGGGGTGTCTGCGCCGGTCTGGGCCGGCAGTGCGACATGGACCCGGTGATCTTCCGGATCGTCCTCGCGGTGCTGTCGGCGACGGGCGGCCTCGGTCTGATCTTCTACGGCTTCGTGTGGCTCCTCGTCCCCTACGAGGACGAGGAGGAGAACGAGATCCGCAAGCTGCTCACCGGCCGCGTCGACGGACAGGGGCTGGCCGCGATCCTCTTCGCCCTGGTGGGCTGCGGGGTTCTCCTGTCGATGCTCAGGAACGGCGGGGTACTGACGTTCGCCACCATCCTGTCCCTGCTCCTGGCGGGCGCGGGGTACTGGTCGCGGCAGCGCGGCGCCCCCGATCCCGACCCCCTCGCCGCGCAGGCGGTGGCCGACGCGCCACCGGAAGCGACGGCGCCTCCCGTTCCCGACTCCCATCCCTCGTGGTGGCGCGATCCCATCGTCAAGGACGGCACGCATGTGGGCGGCACCGGCTATCTGTGGGGTCCTGGCGACACCCCGGGCCCCGAGGCGGTGGCGGCCGTCGGCGTCCAGGGCGTGTCGCACGGGCGGCAGCCACGGGCCGAGGACCGCCCGAGATCACGCGGGCCGCGCTGGATCGGCGGCTGGACTTTTCTGCTCGCCCTGCTCGCGGGCGGCCTCGGAACGGATCTGACCTGGGACGACCAGGCGCTCGGCACCAGCCTGCAGACGGGTCTGGCCTGCGCGCTCGTCGTACTGGGCGCGGGCATCGCGGTCAGTTCGTTCCTCGGGCGCACGGGCGCCGGCTCCCTCTTCCTCGCGATACTCACGGCGGGGCTGCTCGCCACCTCGGTGGCCCTGCCGAAGGACATCAGTACGCACTGGACCCGTACGACCTGGGCGCCCGCCTCGGCGGCGGCCGTCCGGGAGACATACGACCTGGGCACCGGCGTCGGCACCCTGGACCTGAGCCGTCTGGACGTCCCCAAGGGCCAGACCGTGACGACCCATGCCGAGGTGGGAGTGGGCCGGCTCAAGGTGGTGGTCCCGAAGGACGCCACGGTGAAGCTGAGGATCGACACAGGTCTCGGGGACATCCAGTTGCCCGGCGAGTCCGAGAAGGACGTGAACGTGCAGCCGGACCGACATGAGCAGCTGACGCTCTCCCCCACGGCGGGGACGAAGAACACGGCCACGCTGAACCTCGGCCTCGAGGTCGGCGTGGGCCAGGTGGAGGTGACCCGTGCTGCGTCATGAGTTCCAGCCCGGCCGGCTGTTGGCCGGCGCCGTCCTGACCGCTGTGGGTGTCGTCTACCTGGGCGACGCGAACGGGGTCTGGGCGGCACCGTGGTTCGCGATCATTCCGATGGTCTGCGGCGGTCTCTGCCTCGCAGCCGTGACAGGCCTGACGGCCCGGGCGATCCGCAGGGATCGCCCGGCCCGGGGGAAGTCGCACACCCGGCAGGACGACGCGACGGCGCCGTAGGCCGGGAGAGCTCGGTTACCGGTACTCGCCGCGGCGTTGCCGGCGTCGGGTGCGGATGGCGGCGTCCAGGGACAGCACCGGGGCGCCCCCAAGGACCAGGGGGAGCCAGGCCATCAGGTAGGCGAGGTCGTTGCCGTAGTAGTACGGGCTGGAGGCCCAGCTGACGGTCAGCCAGAGGCTCAGCGAGATGAGTGCGCCGCCGAACGCGGCGAGCCGGCTCAGCAGTCCGATGAGCGTGCCGATGCCGACGGCGAGTTCACCGAACGCGATGGCGTAGCCGAAGCCCACGGGGTTCTTCAGCGCCAGGTCGACCAGGGCCGGAATCGCCGACGAGTCGCGCACGGTGCGCATCAGGTCGCCGATCGAACCGGAGCCGGAGGCGTGCATGAAGGCGCTGTTGGTGAGCTTGTCCACGCCCGCGTAGATGAAGGTGACGCCGAGGAAGATGCGCAGGGGGAGCAGCGCGTACCGCGTGGCGGTGTCCCGCCAGTCGCGGCTCTCGTTGAGATAGGAGGTGTGGGAGTCCGTGCGAATACCGTGAGCCATCCTGCCGCCGCCTCTCGCCCGCCATGCCGTTGACCCCTCAACAGACCATACGTACGAAAGTCGGCTTCCGCTCAACCGCTGCGCGTCTTTTTCGCCTCGTTGACGGGTACTCGTCGAACGACGGACGTCCAGGGCGCGGGTCCCCGGCGGCGATGAGGGTCATTCCGTGACGTCGATCGCCACCCGGTTGGTCTCCACTCCCGCAGCGGTCACCACCTGAACCTCGACCCTGCCGGGCTCGACGTCCGCCGGCACGGGGACCGTGAGGAGCGCGTCCGTCGGATTGCTGAAGCCGCCGGTGACCGGGACCAGGGGGACATGGACGTGGACCGCCCCTATGCGGACCACCATCCGGGACAGCCGATCGGCCGTCTGGGCGCCTGGCGGTACAAAACCGGCACCGCGGATCTCGATGTCGTCACCCGTGCGGATCGGCGCGTCCAGGTCGCCCGCCTCCCGCGCCCGGACCACGGAGAGAACGACCGGACGGCCGCCCTCCGCGAACTTCCCCGCGAGGTAGGTGGCCGCCGAGACCAGGACGAGCAGTGCGAGGCCCCACGGCAGATCGGGGAGCTGGTCGGGGCGGCGGGCCAGCCGTACCACCGCGAAAGCCAGGGCGACCGCGCTGATCACGATGTACTGCGTGTCCGCGAAGCTGCCGCGACCCGAGTCGTCCGTCAGCAGATCCGCCGCCCTCGGCCGGTCGCCGCGCACCTTCTGCAGGCGCTGGCCGAGGACGCGCAGCCCGACCACGCGCCGCACCAGGACCGCGATGCCGCACACGACGGCGACGACGGTCACCACACCCGCCCCGCGCGCGAGGTCGAGCCCGGCGATCAGCGTGTCACGCCTGTCGTGCGCCGAGGCCGCCGCCAGCTCGCCGGCCAGCATCAGCACCGCGTACACCACGAACAGCACCCAACTCGCCGCCACCGTACGAGAGGTCGACAGCCGGTTGTCCTCCCCGACGACGGGTGCGAGCGCCCCACCGCGCGCCCGGTGCAGATACCCGGCGGCGGTCAGCGCGGCACCCACCAGTACGGCCGCGACCAGCCCGGCCGTCCGCGCCGCGGTCCACCCTGCGCCGATCGCCGTCAGCGCCTGCCCCAGCAGCAGGACGCCCACCGCGCTCCACACCCAGACCGCGGTACGCCGCCACAGCCGGCCCAACCAGGCCTCTCCGTCGGCCCGGCTGCGCTCGGCGACGAGGTCCGCGGACTGGGTCAGTTCGTCGGACACCCACTGGCGGGACGCGGACGCGGAGTGCGCGACAGCCGGGGGCAGTCCCCGCCCGGACGCGAACTCCTCCCGCTTCGCGAGGAAGTCGGCGACCGCGCGCCGGTGCCCCTCATGCACGCCGTGCGGGCAGTCCCCGCAGGTGCAGCCACCCTCGTGCGCGCCCGGACCACTGCCGCGTCCCGCGCCCTGCCTCGCCTCCTGCACCGCCACGCCCGCTGCCGCCTTCCCCGCGCCGGATCATCAAGCCGCACGCACGACAACGGGCGTGCGACGACAGCGAATTGTGCCGTACGGAACACGCCCCGCGTCCGCCAGGTCCGGTCAGCCCGGGTGAATGAACGGCCTTCCGGGTTGACCGTGGTCGAAAATCCCCTTCGACCCCGGCTGCGAGTATTCCGTACGGCCCTGATCGTCCGGCGCGACGGGGCCCGGCCTCGACGGCCGCACGGTCCGGATCGCGCCCGGACCCGAGTGGGGACGCGGAAAGGCGGCCGCGCTGCGCCGTCGCCGACCGCCCAGGCGCGGCCGTCAGCTGAGCAGGTCCGGTTCGCTCCGGCTGATGTCCTGCCACAGCGGCTGGTAGTTGATCCAGGCCACCAGATCACCGCCCAACTGCTCCCGCGTCGCCACCGCCTGGCGGTGCTCGATCGGAATCGGGCGTCCGGCCGCCTTCGCGGTCAGCTGCACCTGGCACGAGCGCTCCATCGACAGAAACCACCAGGCAGCCGCGTCCACCGAGTCGCCCACGGTCAGCAGCCCGTGGTTGCGCAGAACGAGCGCCTTCCGGCTGTCCAGGGCGGCGGCGATCCGCCGGCCCTCCTCGGCGTCCACGGCGACACCCGTGTAGGCGTCGTACACGGCGTGGTCCTCGTAGAAGGCGCAGGACTCCTGGGTGATGGGGTCCAGCAGATCACCGAGCGCGGCAAGGGCCCGTCCGTGCACCGAGTGGCAGTGGGCGACGGCCACGACGTCCGGGCGGGCGGCATGGACCTGGGCGTGCACCGTGAACGCCGCCTGGTTCACGTGGTAGCGGCCTTCGATCACCTGCCCGTCCCGGTTGGCGAGCACCAGGTCGCTCACCGTGACGTGCCGGAAGGGCATCCCGAACGGGTTCACCCAGAAGCAGTCGGTGAACTCGGGGTCGCGTGCGGTGATGTGCCCGGAGACACCGTCCTCGAAGCCGAGCCGACCGAAAATCCGCAGCGCTCCGGCCAGCCGCTCCTTGCGGTGCTGCCGCTCGTCGGCCGACGAATCGTGCATCGGCGGCATGGCGAACTGCAGTTGATCGGTCGGCAGGGGCAGCGGGGGGGTGGGCCCGTGCATGTGTCCTCCAGCACTGGGTTCCTTTACGCAGCGGAAGTTACCGTCGGTCTTCGCAGGAGAACAGAGTCGTTCGGTGAAGAGAGTGCGCAACCGTTACGCGCGGTGGGGCGCGGTCCGCCCCGGGCGCCGGGGTGCGCACACCGTACCCGCTCGTCATACCGGACAGGAGCTGTCGGGTATGCGCGGGAGACTCGCCCTATGAGCACCGAGAGCCCAACGACCCCCGTGAACTGGTCTGCCTTCGTCACCGCCGCACCGGACCTCGCCAGGACCGTCGAGGACCGCTTCGGCGCCTTCACCCATCATGTGCTCGCCACCCTCCGCAGGGACGGCTCGCCGCGTACCACCGGTCTCGAGGTCCGCTTCCTGGACGGCGAGCTGTGGTTCGGCATGATGCCGGACTCGCTCAAGGCGCTCGACCTGCGCCGCAACCCGCGTTTCGCACTCCAGGCGAATCCGGGGGCGGGCACCGGGATGGGCGGAGGTGATGTGCGGATCAGCGGGCGGGCGATCGAGGTGGAGGACCCGGGGGCGATGGCCGGATATGTGAAAGAGGTGGAACCACCGCAGCCGTTCCACCTCTTCCGCACCGAGTTGACGGAGGTCGTACGGACCCGCGTCGAGGACGACACGTATCTGGTCGTCGAGATCTGGAAGCCCGGAGAGCCGGTGCGCGCTCTCAGGCGGACATGATCCGGGAGATCTCCCGGATCACTCCCACTCGATGGTCCCCGGCGGCTTCGAGGTGACATCGAGGACGACGCGGTTGACGTCGCGGACCTCGTTCGTGATCCGGGTGGAGATCCTCGCGAGCACGTCGTACGGGAGCCGCGACCAGTCGGCGGTCATGGCGTCCTCGGACGAGACCGGGCGCAGCACGATCGGGTGACCGTAGGTCCGGCCGTCGCCCTGGACGCCGACGCTGCGGACATCGGCGAGCAGGACCACCGGGCACTGCCAGATCTCGCGGTCCAGGCCCGCCGCCGTCAGCTCCTCGCGGGCGATGGCGTCGGCCTCGCGCAGCAGGTCCAGGCGCTCCTTGGTCACCCCGCCGACGATGCGGATCCCGAGACCGGGGCCCGGGAAGGGCTGGCGCTGGACGATCTCCTCCGGCAGGCCGAGCTCCTGGCCGACCATGCGGACCTCGTCCTTGAAGAGTTTGCGCAGCGGCTCGATCAGCTGGAACTCGAGGTCCTCGGGGAGGCCGCCCACGTTGTGGTGGGACTTGATGTTGGCGGTACCGGTGCCGCCGCCGGACTCGACCACATCGGGGTAGAGGGTGCCCTGGACGAGGAACTCGACCGCCTCGCCGCTCTCGCCGGCCTCGGCGACGATCTCCGCCTGAGCCTGCTCGAAGACGCGGATGAACTCCCGGCCGATGATCTTGCGCTTCTCCTCGGGGTCCGAGACGCCCTTGAGCGCGGTGAGGAACCGCTCCTCAGCGTCGACGACCTTCAGCTGGACGCCGGTGGCGGCCACGAAGTCCTTCTCGACCTGCTCGGTCTCGCCCTTGCGCATCAGGCCGTGGTCGACGTACACGCAGGTCAGCTGGGAGCCGATGGCCTTCTGCACCAGGGCGGCGGCGACGGCGGAGTCCACGCCGCCGGAGAGCCCGCAGATCGCGCGCTTGGTGCCGACCTGCTCGCGGATCGCCTCGACCTGCTCCTCGATCACGTTGCCCGTGGTCCAGGTGGGGGTCAGCCCCGCGCCGCGGTAGAGGAAGTGCTCCAGCACCTGCTGGCCGTGCGTGGAGTGCATGACCTCCGGGTGGTACTGGACGCCGTACAGCTTCTTGTCGTCGTTCTCGAAGGCGGCCACCGGCACGACGTCCGTGGACGCCGAGACACTGAAGCCCTCGGGAGCGGCGGAGCAGGCGTCGCCGTGGGACATCCACACGGACTGCTCGGCCGGGGTGCCCTCGAAGAGGGTGGAGGACGGCCGCGAGACGGCCAGAGCCGTACGCCCGTACTCACGCGCGCCGGTGTTGTCCACGGTGCCGCCGAGGGCCTGGGCCATCAACTGGAAGCCGTAGCACATGCCGAAGACCGGGACACCGGCCTCGAACAGGGCGCGGTCGACGGTCGGGGCCCCCTCCTCGTACACCGACGAGGGTCCGCCGGAGAGGATGATCGCCGCCGGGTTCTTCGCGAGCATCTCCTCGACCGGCATGGTGCTGGGGACGATCTCGCTGTAGACCCGGGCCTCACGGACGCGACGGGCGATGAGCTGGGCGTACTGCGCGCCGAAGTCGACGACCAGGACGGTGTCGGGGGCGGCGGGGGTCGCTGATGACACGGGTTGCCTTCCGGCGGCTTGACGGGGGGCTGTGGTACCGATTCTAACGGGGTGGGCGTGGGTGACCCCCGTCTCACGATACGAGCCCGTTTGGACCCCGGCGCCGCCCCGGGCATACTGAACGCATGCTCGCGCACTCGACCTTCGTCTTTACCTATGGCAACCGGCCCACCGGCTGCCATGGTCGTGCTGCTTGAGCCACTGACAAGCGACTTCCCAGGCGCCCCGGGCCGATACGGTCCGGGGCGCCTGGCGTTTGCGGACCGTGCCGATCCGGGGTACCTCATCCCGACACCCACTGAGGAGCCCCCCGCCATGACCGCCACCACGACCGAGCAGACGGCTGCCGAGAAGACCGGCGCCCGCACCCCCGAGGCCGCCGACGTGATCACCGGCGCCCGCGACCGCATCGACGCGCTCGACGACCGCATCATCGGCCTCATCCAAGAGCGCATGGCGGTCTCCGCCGTCATCCAGGAGGCCCGTATCGCCTCGGGCGGCCGGCGGGTGAACCTCTCCCGCGAGATGGAGATCCTCGGCCGCTACCGGGAGGCACTCGGCAAGCCCGGCACGGCCCTCGCGATGACTCTTCTCGAGCTGTGCCGGGGCCGCATCTGACGGCCGGCGCCGGACCGCCTACGACGAACGTCCGCTGCACCCACGTTCGTATGCCGCCTCACCCGTACGGCGCGTGACCGCGGCCGTACGGAGTTCGTTGTTCCTGGTGTCCGTGCCAGCCAGGGGCGGGCCCGAAAGAACCACGCGTGGCTCCGCTGGGGCGATGAGACGTACGGATCGTGCTGTGCGTCGTGGGACCTCGCCCCAGGGATGTGACCGGACGGCAGGGGACAGCAGCCCGGTCACCAGAGAACGGTCGGCTCCGGGGACGCCCGGGGCCGACCGGCGGAATCCCGTCAGGGCTGGGCGGAACGGTTGCGGAGGCCGTGATCCGACCGGCACCGAGCACGCCGGACACGCTCCCGGCGCACACAGACAGGCGGCGCAACCCCCCGGCGCCGCTCCCGGGCACCGACGCCGCCCTGACGTCGGTGCTGACGAACGAAGGGCCCCGCGGAACCTTCCCCTGCCTCGGCCGACGGGCAGGGGACCCCCTCGCCGCGGGGCCCTTCGTCTGCCGTCCGGACGAAGGCGCAGCGACGCCCCGGCGCTTCGACTCTCGGGGCGGTGTTTCAGCCGCATCTCGCGCGTGTGACCCAGGTCACATAAAAGCTGTGTGAACTCCGCGCAACCGTTCACAGGCTCCACGGGTCACACCTACCGAATCAACGGCCACGACCCGCGCCCCACACGCGGAGGCCTCCCCCAGCATGTGCCGCAATGTCGCAGCACACCGGATTTTCGAGGTCTTCATGAAGTTTCGTCGCGCTCTGACCGCTGTCGCGGCCACCGCCGCCATAGCCCCACTCGCGCTGATGTCGGCACCGGCCGCGTTCGCGACGGACGACCAGTCGTCGTCCCCGTCGACCAGCGCCTCGGCCTCCGACACGACGTCCCCGAGCGCATCGACGTCCGCGTCCAAGTCCCCGAGCGAATCCGCATCCGCGAGCGATTCCGTATCCCCGAGCAATTCCGCATCCCAGTCCGCCGGCCAGTCGGTCACGCCCAGCGACACCGCCTCCACCCCGGCGCCCAGCGTCTCCTCACCCAGCGCGTCGCAGACCCCGGAGCCCGAGCCATCCGACTGCGAGGACAGCAAGGTCGACGTCAGCATCACGGGTCTGCCGGGCAAGATCGCGGCGGGCAGCGGCTGGCACAAGTTCTCGCTGAACGTGGCCAACAACTCCGACTCCACGCTCCAGGACCTCGACTTCTTCGCCGGGGCATCCTCCGACAAGGACGGCGAGGAGCTGTTCGCGAGCAAGCAGGTCAAGCTCCAGGCCTGGAACCCGGACAAGAAAGTCTGGGAGACCCTCGACTCCGACGGTTTCGCGGTCGGTTACGTCGGCTTCGCCGACGAGCTGAAGCCCGACTACGAGGTCAACATCCCGCTGCGCATCAACGTGAAGTCGTCCGCCCCGGTCGGCGCCGGCTTCTCGCTCGGCGCGACGATCTACGGCGACCGCGATGGCGAGTGCACCGGCTTCGGTGACGTCTCGTACAAGTTCCAGATCGTCGCCGCAGGCTCGGACACCGGTGGCAAGAAGCCGCAGGAAGGCGGCAAGGCCCCGGTCACGGACGAGAAGCCGGGCGCCGACACGCCGCAGGTCAACGGCAGCCTGGCCGCGACCGGTTCGTCCTCCGCGCTTCCGACCATCGCCCTCGTCGGCGGTGTCGCGGTCGTCGCAGGTGGCGGTGCCGTGTTCGCGGTGCGGCGCCGGAAGACGGGTGGTCAGGCCGCGTAAGGCCTGAGAGGCCGTCACACAGACTGCGTCAGGCGTCCCGAGCGCCTCGCACATAGGAAGAAGGACCTGGGCTCGGAGGGGGGCACAGGTCCTTCTTCCATTGTTCTGCTACTTCTTCGGCGGCACCGCCGGTATTCCGAGGAACGGCAGCCTCAGCGCCCCGAACGCCTCCGCCGGCACCACCGGACGCCGGGGTTCCACCGGCTTGAGGCGTTCGTACCCCGCCCCCTGCGCCGGACGCGGGTCGGCCTGCCCCTTGTTCGGCCAGTACGACATCGCCCGTTCGGCCTGAGCCGTGATCGTCAGAGACGGGTTGACACCCAGGTTCGCCGACACCGCCGCACCGTCGACCACCGAGATGCCGGGGTGGCCGTACAGCCGGTGGTACGGATCGATCACTCCCGTCTCGCGTGAGGCGCCGATCGGACAGCCGCCGAGGAAGTGGGCGGTCAGCGGGGTGCCCATCAGCTCGCCCACGTTGCTGCCCGGGAAGCCGTTGATCTCGTCGGCGATCGCGGACGCCGCCTCCGAGGCGGCCCTGATCTGCTTCGGGTTCGGGGCGCCGTGCCCCTGCCGGGCGGTCAGCAGGCCCTTCCCGGGGCCCTTCGGCTTCAGGTGCGTCGTCAGGGAGTTGTCCAGCGACTGCATCACCAGGCCGATGATGGTCCGCTCCGACCAGCGGCGGTTGGAGAGGGAACGGATCAGCAGCCACGGGTGGCGGGCCACGTTCACGAGCCAGGCCAGGGCGCGGGACGAGCCCTCCGCGTACGGGACCTGGAGGATCGACAGCCCGCCCATCGCGTTCGACCCCTTGCCGTAACGGACCGGCTCGATGTGCGTGTTCTCGTCCGGGTGGATCGAGGACGTGATCGCCACGCCTTTCGTGAAGTCGACCTTCGCCTCGCCGTGCGCCTTGCGGTAGCGGCGGTTGTCCGTCTGCGCGCCGACCAGCGCCTCGGAGTTGGTGCGGGTCAGTTCGCCCAGCCGGTCCGAGATATGGGGCAGCTGGCCGTTCGTCTTCATGCGGTGCAGCAGGGACTGCGTGCCGTACGTACCCGCCGCGACGACGACCTGTCGCGCCTTGAAGAGCCGCCCCGGCCCCTTGCGCTTCTCGTCCGTCGGCAGGGTCGCGACGGCGTATCCGCCCTGCGAGTCGTCCGTGACCGACACGACTGTGGTCATGGGGTGCACGACCGCGCCGGCCTTCTCGGCGAGGTAGAGGTAGTTCTCGTTCAGGGTGTTCTTCGCGCCGTGGCGGCAGCCCGTCATGCACTCGCCGCACTCGGTGCACGCCCGGCGTGCGGGTCCGGCCCCGCCGAAGTACGGGTCCGGGACCTCCTCGCCGGGCGTGACGGTGGCCGTGCCGTCCGCGTCGTCGCCGTCGCCGAAGAAGACGCCCACCGGCGCCATGTGGAAGGTGTCGCCCACACCCATCCTCCGGGCGGCCGCCTTGAGATGGACGTCCGACGGCGTGAGGGTCGGGTTGAGCCGTACCCCCAGCATGCGCCGCGCCTGGTCGTAGTACGGCTTCAGCTCCTCCTGCCAGTCGGTGATGTCCTTCCACTGCGGGTCGTCGAAGAAGGCCTTCGGCGGTACGTAGAGGGTGTTGGCGTAGTTGAGGGAGCCACCGCCCACCCCGGCGCCCGCGAGCACCATCACGTTGCCCAGCAGGTGGATGCGCTGGATGCCGTACATACCGAGGGCCGGTGCCCACAGATAGTTCCTGAGGTCCCAGGAGTTCTTCGGCAGCGACTCACGCGTGAAGCGGCGTCCGGCTTCCAGGACGCCCACGCGGTAGCCCTTCTCGGCCAGCCGCAACGCGGTGACCGAGCCGCCGAAACCTGAGCCGACGACGATGACGTCGTAGGCGTCATCGCCCTGATCGCGGACAGAGTTCTCCTGTGACACGTGCTCTCCTCGTCGAGAGTGGTGCTGCCTAGCGGAGGCGGAACGCCTTCATCACACGAAGGCTGCGGCTCATGAACGCCGCGTACTTCTCGTCGTCCATGCCGAGCGACGGGGCCATCGGCAGCAGCCGCTGGTGGGCCACGGTCTGGGCCTCGGTGTACTTGAGAATGCCCTCGGAGCCATGGCGGCGGCCGAGGCCGGAGTCCTTCATGCCGCCCATCGGCGACTGGACGCTGCCGTAGGCGGGCGCATAGCCCTCGTTGACGTTGACCGTGCCGGTGTGCAGCCGGGCGGCGACCTCACGGCCGCGCCGGCCGTCCTTCGTCCAGACCGAGGAGTTCAGGCCGTACGCCGTGGAGTTGGCGCGCTCGATCGCCTCGTCCTCCGTGGTGAAACGGTAGATCGACACGACCGGGCCGAAGGTCTCCTCCGCGCAGACCGCCATGGGCGCCTCGACTCCGTCGAGGATGGTGGGCTCGTAGAAGTAGGGGCCGATGTCCGGGCGGGCGACTCCGCCGGCCAGGACCTTCGCTCCCTTGGCCACGGCCTCCTCGACGTGCTGGGTCACGGTCCGAAGCTGTCGCTCGCCGACCAGCGAGCCCATGTCGGCGCCGTACGCGAGGGAGGTGCCGAGCCGCATCGCCTTGGTACGGGCCGCGAACCGCTCCACGAAGGCGTCCGCGATCGACTCGTGGACGTACAGCCGCTCGATGGAGATGCAGAGTTGGCCGGCCGAGGAGAAGCAGGCGCGCACGGCCCCGGCGGCCGCCTTCTCGATGTCGGCGTCCTCGAGGACCAGCATGGCGTTCTTCCCGCCGAGTTCGAGCGAGACGCCGACCAGACGGGCGGCGGCGCCCTGCGCCACCTCACGACCGGTGCGGGTGGAGCCGGTGAAGGAGACGTAGTCGGCGTGCTTGACGACCTCCGGGCCGACGACCGGGCCGTCGCCGATGACGACCTGGAAGACCTCGGCGGGCAGCCCCGCCTCGATCAGCAGGTCACGTGCCCACAACGCGGTCAGGCACGTCTCCGTGTCGGGCTTCATCACGACGGCGTTGCCCGCGACGAAGGCCGGAAGCGCGTCACCGACCGACAGTTCCAGGGGGTAGTTCCAGGGCGCGATCTGGCCGACGACGCCGCGCGGGTGGCGGAGTTCGGTGACGCGCGTGAGCGTGGGTACGGCTCCCGTGTGCCGCTTGGGCCTCAGGTACGAGGGGGCCTTGCGACCGTAGTGGCGGGCCGCCACGGCGACGGCCTGCACCTCCTCGTGGGCGTGGAGGCGGGCCTTGCCGGTCTCCAGCTGGATCAGATCCAGGACCTCGGCCTGGCGGGCCAGCACCAGGTCATGGAAGCGCAGCAGGACGGCTGCGCGCTGCCGTACGGGGGTGGCTTCCCAGGCCGGCTGGGCCTTGCGGGCCCGGGCGAAGGCCTCGGCCACGTCCTCGGGCGTGGACTCCGGCAGATCGGCCAGCTTCTCGCCGGTGAACGGCGTGTGGTTGGCGGTGCGGCCGGAGCCGGCCACTCCCTTGGTGAGCTGGGCCACCAGCTCGGGCGTGACCACGTCGACGGCGGTGCGGGCGCCGGCGGGGGCGGGCGCGAGGGGGTTGGTGCCGGCCGTGCCCGAACCGGTCTTGTCTGTGGCCTTCTCCGGGGCCTGCGAGTCCGTCATGAGGCGCAGGGTATGCCGGGGCGGAGCGTTTGGGTACCCGTCGGTAACGGGCTTTCACGGGGTGTCCACACCACGCCAGTGATCGCTGGCAGCAAACGCCCCGATCAGGGCGTTGTCGGAAGCCCACCACACTGGTGACGACCTTCGGGCGGGTCCGGGCACCTTTTCCGCACGACCCGGCATGTGGAGTCGGTGAGCATGCCCGGAAGGACGTGCCGGGCTCCGGCCGCCCGTGAGGAGGGCGCACGGCGTTTCGTCTACAACCTGTCGACGTCCAGGTTCGCGATCGCCGTCCGCGCCACCTCGCGGCCGCGTTCCGTGAAGTCGCCCTCGCCCGGGTAGCCGACGGTGAGCTTGTACATGTCACCGGCGGTGTTCTTGTAGTAGAAGATCTTCAGCTCGCGCGGGCGCTGGTGCCGGCTGTCGTTCGTCCTGTAGGGAACCGTGTTCTCCGCGGCCTGCCTGCCGTGGTACCGGGTCTCCTCCGGGTGCGTCTTCTTCGGGCCCGAGGGCATCTGCAGTTCATAGGCGCCGCTGTCCTTGAACTCGCCGTTGTCGGCGTACATCTCGGCCGCCGACGAGTCCTTGATCTGGTGGGAGGAGTCCTCGGACTTCTTCGCCAGCTGCAGTGTGACCGAAATGCTGCCGCTCCAGTCGGAGTACATCACCCAGTTCTTGTCGGTGGCGTCCTTCTCTGGCCTGCTCACCTGATAGTCGGCGGGCACCGCAAGCGTCGCGCCCAGCGCCTTCTCCTGATGCTGCGTCCAGCCGTCCGGCAGCGGTCCCGCGAACGGGTCCGCGACGACCAGCCAGACCGCCACCGCCATGGCGACGACTCCGGCGCCGATCCCGAGCAGCGCCTTGCGGCCGAGGCGTATGCCCCTGCCGCCGGGGACGGTGAGCGGCACGCCCTGTGTCGGCTGCGGCTCTCTCGCCGCTTCGTCCAGCAGTCGGCGGACCTCGGTCGCGTTCGGGCGGCGCCCGGGATCCTTGTTCAGCAGGCCGTTGATCGCGTCGGCGAGCGGGCCCCGGGCGGAGGCCGGGGCCGCCGGGGCGGCGTGGAGGACGGACTGGAGGGTGGCGGGCGTGTTGGCGCGGCGGAACGGCGAGACACCCTCCGTCGCCGCGTACAGCACCACGCCCAGCGACCACAGGTCGGACGCCGGTCCGGGGCGCCGGCCCAGCACCCGCTCCGGCGCGATGTACTCGGGCGAGCCGACGAAGCCCCCCGTGTCCGTCAGACTCGTCTCGCCCTCGATCTGCGCGATGCCGAAGTCGGTGAGGACGACACGGTCGTACCGGCCGAGCAGGACGTTGTCGGGCTTCACGTCGCGGTGCAGGATGCCGGCCGCGTGCGCGGCCTCCAGCGCACCGAGCACCTCGAGGCCGATCCTCGCCGCCTCGCGCACTCCGAGCGTGCCCTCCTGGAGCACATCGCCCAGGGACCGGCCCTGCACCAGCTCCATCACGATCCATGGCCTGCTGTCGACCACCGCCACGTCGTGCACGTTCACGACGGCGGGGTGGTCGAGACGCGCGGCCGCCCGTGCTTCACGGCGCATCCGCTCGTAGGCGTTGGCCTGTTCGCGCTCGGGCAGGTGGTCGGGAACCCTGGGTTCCTTGACCGCCACCTCACGGTCCACCGTCTCGTCCTTGGCCCGCCACACCGTGCCCATGCCGCCGTGGCCGAGCTTGGCGAGCAGCCGGTAGCGCCCGGCGACGAGCCGCCCGGCCCCCGAGTCCCGCGGCGCGTCCGGTACGACCTGTGTGGAGGCCGCCGGGGGCTGGGAATCGGCCTGCGGCTGCGCGTACGGGTTTCCCGGGTACGGCGCGATGGGCCGTGGCGGTTGCAGTCCGAAACTCGTCGGCTCGTCGGGCCGCTGAGGCCCTCCCCCGTGGTTGCTCATACGTCCATGCTTATCGTGCGGGCGCTTCGTCAGCCACCTCTGTCCCACACCGGTCACAGACCCGTGACCCACCGCACGATGTGTCTCCGGTTCAGGACGGCACGAACGTGTCGACCGCGACGTCGAAGTACTCCTTCGCCTCCCGCACCTTCCCGACCGGCGCCGACACCCACACGTCGTACATCCGGCCGCCCTGCTCCCAGCACAGGTCGTAGGTGTGCCGCGGGCCCTCGGCCGCGGAGAAGCCGTTCCAGGTGAACTCCCAGAGCGCCGCCGGGTTCCCGTCGTGCGACGTCGCGTCGACCCGGCCGTCCCGGTAACCGGGGTTGCTGGAGGGCCCGTCGGCGGCCGCGCGCCGCATCACCGCGAGCGGGCCGCCCTCTTCGGGATCGGCCACCTTGATGCCGATGCGGAAGGTCCGGCCGGGCGACATGTAGAAGATCCGCTCGCCCTGCGGGACGCGTGTGAACTCCTCCGGCACGGCGAGCGAGAACCCGCCCGCATCCTGCACCTGCCGGTACCCCGAGGGGGCCCCGTGAACCGAGGCCGAGGCCGATGCGGACACCGGCGCCGAGGACGGCGAGCGTGTCAACGTCACCGTGGGAGCGGCCGAGGGTCCCGGGGCCGACGGGCCGGACGGGCCGGTGCCCACGGGCGTGCGCGGCGGTGCCGAACTCGCCGGGGCTCCACCGGCGTTGCCGCCGTCGCGCAGCAGCAGCGCCGCCGCGGAGACGCCCGCTCCCGCCATCGCCGCGACCAGGGCGGCAGCGATGAGCGCGCCCCGTGCGGACGGCTTCCCGGAGCGTGCCCCGGCCGCTGGCTGCGGTGCGGCCACCTCCGACACCTCCCAAGGCACCGGCGGTACGGCGCGCCGGGGCATGTCCCGATGGGGCAGCGTGTACGCCACCGGCACCCTGGGCGTGCGTCCCGTCTCCAGGAACTCCCGCAGCAGCCGCTCCGCCTCCGCCCCGTCCAGTCGCCGGTCCGGATCGCGCTCCAGCAACCCTCGTACGACGGGAAGGATCGGCTGTGCCTGCACGGGCGGACGGATGTCGTCGACGACCACCGCATGCAGGATCCCGCCCAACGAGTCGCGCCGGAACGGCGACTCGCCGCTCAGCACGGCGCACAGCAGCGCGCCCAGCGACCACAGGTCGGACTCGGGTCCTGTCCGCACCCCGGACATCCGCTCGGGCGCGGTGTACTCGGGCGAGCCGACGAAGGAGCCGCTCTCGGTGAGCGTCGTGGCGCCCGCGACCTGCGCGATGCCGAAGTCGGTGAGGACGACACGGTCGGTTCCCGCCTCCATCAGCACGTTCGCGGGCTTGAGATCGCGGTGCAGCACACCCGATTCGTGCGCGTGGCGCAGCGCGCCCAGCAGGGCGATGCCGATGCGGGCGGCCTCGCGAGCGTCGACGGGACCGCGGTCGGCGATGCGTTCGGCGAGCGAGCCGCCTTCGATGAGCTCCATCACGATGTAGGGACGCTCGTCGTGCACGACGACGTCGTGCACGACGATGATGTGCGGGTGCCGCAACTGGGCGACCGCGCGAGCCTCCCGCAGGGTGCGCTCGCGCTGCAGCCGGGCCTCCTCGGTGGAGAGCGAGGTGTCGAGGACGAGCTCCTTGACCGCGACCTGCCGGCCGAGCAACGCGTCGGTCGCCCGCCAGACGACGCCCATGCCGCCCCGGCCGATCCGCTCCTGAAGCCGGTACCGGCCCGCTATCACACGGACGTTCTCCCCCTCGGTCCCCATGAGCCCCATGATGCCGCATCGGACGGACGCCTTCCGGGACGGCGATCGGCCAAGTATGCCGCCGCCCCAAGACAGCCGGTGGCACGCTCCAGGGAACTCAGGCCTCGGCGCGGACCATGCTGGACCGGATCGACGAGGCCACCGCGATGGAACGGTGCCTCAACCCTCGCATCAAGGAACACATTCGGCCGGGGTCACCGGGGTGTTGCTGCGGCGGAACGGCGAGACGCCCTCCGTCGCCGCGTACAGCACCACGCCGAGCGACCAGAGAGCGGAGGCAGGACCCGGCCGCTTCCCCAACACCCGCTCCGGGGCGATGAGAGCGACCACAGTGACAGCGGAACCTTCTGTTCCACTCCGATCAACCCTCCCGGAAGCCCCGCAGGATCCAGTCGAACTGCTTTCTGGTGGTGGCCCAGTCGTCGGCCGGCGAGGCCGCGTAGATGGCGTACTCGGTGCCGTCACTCTCCATGTACCCGACGTCGATCGCGCGGTAGGGCCCCGGGAAGTAGTGCGGCGCGTCCTTGGCCAGCGCGTTCCACGTGTACTCCCAGCGGACGCCCGGCAGGTCGCGGAAAAGCTCCTCCTTGAGGCTCAGCTGCTTGTAGTCCCGCAGCCGCCGTGAGATCCGCTGGTTCAGGTAGCTCATGTGCTCGTACGAGGTGCGGAAGTCCGGCGCGGTGTCGACGGCGACCCGCACGAGGTGCTTGCCCTTGTCGGGCGAGTAGTCGACCTGCCGGAGGCCGTCCTGGTCGATGGAGACGGACCGCTTCCACCCCTTGGGCAGGGAAATGCTGAAGCCCGCCGGATCCTTTTTGCGCACCCAGCCCTCGGGGATGCCGCTCCCGGCCTGCTGCGAACCCGGGGCAGGCGTCGCCGAGTCCGAGGTCGGCGGGGTGCCGACGGACACGCCGGTGCCGTCGTCCCGGTTCGCGAACCGGTTCGCGGCCACCGCGCCCGCCGCACCGACGATCGCGGCCACCGCGAGGACCACCGCGACCGTACGGCCGCGGCGGCGCCTGCGGGACGCGGTCGGCGGAGCGGACTGGAGCCGGGTGCGCCCGATCGCCTGGGCCTCGCGCGCCTCCCTTCGCCCCGGTGCGTTCGCGGTCGTGTCCTCGCGGTGCGGCAGGTCCACGTGCTGCGTCGCCACATACTCCTGTGCCGACTTCGGCCGCCGTCCCTCGGCGGCCTCGGCCAGCATCTGCTCCAGCTGTGCCGCGCCGGGCCGGTGTGCCGGATCCTTGCTCAGCAGGGCCGCGATCACCGGACCCAGCGCGCCCGCGAACTGCGGCGGCTCCGGGTTCTCGTCGACCACGGCCTGCATGGTGGTCAGCGGCGAGGTACGGCGGAACGGCGACCTGCCCTCCACCGCCGTGTACAGGGTGGCGCCGAGCGCCCAGAGGTCGGAGGCGGGGCCCGGGTCGTGGCCGCGGACCCGCTCGGGAGCGAGGTAGTCGACGGACCCGACGATCTCCCCCGTACGCGTGATGGTCGAGTCGCCCTCGACCTGCGCAATGCCGAAGTCGGTGAGCAGCACACGTCCGTCGGTGGCGAGCAGCACGTTGCCCGGCTTCACGTCGCGGTGGAGGACGCCCGCCGCGTGCGCGGCGCCCAGCGCGCGCAGTACCCACATCCCGATGCGCGCCGCCTCGGCGGCCTCGATACGGCCGTGTTCCTTGACCGCGTCCGCCAGCGAGCCGCCTTCGACCAACTCCATGACGATCCACGGCCGGTTGTCGTGCTCCAGGACGTCGTGGATGGTGACGACGGCGGAGTGATTGATACGCGCGGCGGCCCGGGCCTCGGCGTGGGTCCGGGCGAGCAGCACGGCACGGTCGCTCTCCGTGACGTACAGGGCGGCCGTCAGTTCCTTGATGGCGACCACCCGGTGCAGCACCTCGTCGTGGGCGCGCCACACCCGGCCCATGCCGCCGCTGCCGATGGAATCGACGAGCCGGTAGCGGCCCGCGAGGAGCAGGCCCTGCATCTGATTCACGTTCCCCCGCAATGCTCTTGACGAGGTCACATTAGAGAGCGGCCTTCGCGCAGGGAAACGGCGGGGGTGGAACGGAGACCGCACTGTGACGGTTCTCCCTTCCGTGTACGGGACGGAACCACCGCACTCTCAGCCCAATCGGACCACGTTGCTCCTGCGTTGAACGAGCTTTGTGAGGTTCGTGGGACGTGCGGCACGGGGTGACCGGTGACGTACAGTGGTCAACCGGTCGCCTGATAGGTCTGCTCCGCCTGCTCGTACAGGCGGGTCACCTCGTCGCGCTCGGCCTCCGGGCCACGGACCTGCACCACGTGGTAGCGGCCGCCGGCCACAACGACGAGATTACGCACGAACAGCTCGCGTCCGTCGCTGTCCGCCCAGGTGAACTGCCCTTCGACCAGGGTCCGTCCGCCGACGTCGATACGCCGCATCCCACTGGAGGTGGCCCAGGTCGAATCGCGGAACGGCTGCAGTTCGGGCTCGGACTCCCGCTGGTAGGACAGCGGATCGCCGCCGTACGTGGCGGTGCTGTCGCGTCCGGGCACCACGATCAGCTCGAAGTCGCCCTGGGAGTAGACGACCTGACTGCGCCCGTTCTCGGGCGTGCGGACCCAGCCGTCGGCGACCGCGACCCGGAATCCCTCCGGGTCCTCACGCACGGTGAAGCCCCGAGCGACCTGGGTCTCGCTGGTCTGCGCCTCGGCCGAACCGGCCGACGTCGAGGAGCTCTTGGATCCCGCCGGGCCGGGCTGCCGCGCGCCGCCCGTGGCGGACCCCCGCGGAGCCGGGCCGACATCCCCGGCGGTACCGGTGCGCTCCCCCACCGTGCCACTGCCACCGCGGCCGCCGGAGTCGGCCTTCGGCATGAACACCATGGCATACGCGATCGCCGCGGCCAGTGCGAGCAGGATCAGCAGGAGCAGGGTGCGGCCGAGCCTGTGGGGCCGCGACGGGCGGTCGTCCCTGGCCCGTCTGTGACGGGCGTGGGTGGTCGCAGGGAGCCCGGCACGGCGCCTGCGGACCAGCTCCCCACGGCGACGCACGATCGGCAGCCGCCCGGGGTCGACCGGCGGGGCCGCGACGACATGCGCGCCCGCGTCCGGTTCGGGTGCGGACCTGACGAGGGAACGCAGCCAGCCTCGCAGTTCCTCGAAGTCGGGCCGGTCGATCGGATCCTGACGCAGCAGCGACTCCACGACGGGGCGCAGCGCCCCGCATTCCTCGGCGAAGGCGGGCGGTTCGGCACAGACGAGCTGGACCAGCTCCGCGGTGTTCTCCTCGGGGTACGGCGCGTGGCCCTGGACGGCACGGAACAGCAGCGCCCCCAGTGCCCAGAGGTCGGTCGCGGGCCCGATCGGCGCGGCCAACTGCCAGTTCTCGTGCACCGGTCCGGCCTGCTCGGGTGCCCATCGCTCCGTGACGGGCCCGACGACGGCCATCCGCGCCTGCCGCGCGCGCTCGGCGGCCAGCGCGGTGACGGGGCCGCGGTGGTTCCAGCGGGAGCCGGGAGCGGTCGAGGCGGCGCCGGTCGCACCGGTGGTCGCGGTCTCGTACGGGCCGCCCGTGCCCGAGCCGGGAGTGCCGTACGGGTCGCTGCCCTCGCCCTGAGGCGCGGAGGTGCCGCCCGGCAGTGCGGCGTGCCCCCGGTCGTAGGCGGCGGGCGCAGCGGGACGAGGGACCGCGCCGTGCCAGGACGTCGTGCGGCCCACTCCATAGGGGTCGACGATCTGCCCGGGCGGCGTGTCGGAGCGCTGCTCCACCACCTCTCCGGGCGCCTGCGACGGTGTCGCCGTGCCGTTGTCGGCGGTACGCGGCCCCGGCAACGCCGTCCGGCCGCCGTGCTGTTCCTCCTGCACCCGGGCCGCGGCACGCGCGCCCGCGCGGTACGCCGCGATCGCCCCGGCCCGGGCCGCACGCACGTCTTCGGCGGACTCGAGCGCACGGGGTCCCACGGCGGGCGCAGCACCACCGGGCGTACCGGCGCCCGGAACCGTGCCGTCGGCCCGAGCCTCGATCGCGGCCCGCCGCGTGGCCTCCGGATCCACGCCCCTCGCGGGCTCGCCCACGGACCCGAACGTGCCCGTACCGGGCCCGTCGACGGCCGGCCTTCCGAGGCCCCTGCCCCCGGTGCCGGTGCCCGCGGGGGCGCCGGGCCGAGACCCCGGTGCGTCACCGCCCCCGTCCGACGCCCCGTCGCCCCGCCCGAAGTCCCGTGGGGGCACCGGGTCGTAGCCGCACAGCGCCTCCTCCGCCGCCCCGGCCGCCAGACCGGTCAGCATCACGCGTCCGTCGTCGCAGACGAGAACCGTGTGCGCGGTGATGTTCCGGTGCACCCAGCCGTGGGCGTGCAGCACGCGCAGCGCCATGAGCACGTCGGAGGCGACCTCGGCCGCCCGGTACGGCGTCAGCGGCTTCTCCTCGAGCAGGGCCCCCAGTGGACGTGCGGCCACCAGCTCGCTCACTATCCACAGCGAACCGCCCTCGGCGAACACGTCGAAGACCTGGTCGAGCCGGGGGTGGTCGGGTATCTGCGCGGCGGCCTGCGCCGCCTCGATCGCACGGCGCACCGCGGGCTCGGTGGGCCCTCGCGCGGCCGCCGTGCGGGTGGAGGCGCCGCGGGACCTGCCCTCCCGCGCCACGAATCCCTCGGGCAGTCCGTTCGCGTCGAGCACCTCGGCCTCGACGACCTCGGGCAACGGCACCTGCCGGACGAGGACTTCTTGCCCGCTGTAGGTGTCGAAGGCGCGGGTCTCGGTCAGTTCGTACTCGTCGGCGGGCGGCAGCGGCAGGCGGTAGCGGTCGGCGAGTACCCGCCCCGCATAGTCGTCCACGATGCCTCCCTCCGGCCGCCCGGTTGGTCAATTCCGCTCGCTTTGCGTCCCGTTCTGGATGCGTACGGTCCGCAATCCCTCACGATACGTGCCGGAGGCAACCTGCAACCCGGGGATGACATATCTCCCCGCCATGCACCCGCGTCGAACATCAGCGCGGTGCGCGGAACGTCACGACTTCGGACGAAAGGTCCCGGTCAGCGCTTTCCAGGTGTCCTCACGCGGATCGCTGTCCCAGTCGGACGCCTTCGCCGTGAACAGCAGTGCGTAACCCTGATGCGAGTTGACGACGAATCCGCGGTCGATCACGCGGTAGGTGGTGCCTTTCTCCGAGTAGGAGAACTCCCAGTCGGCAGTGTTCCAGCCGCGGTAGTCCACCTGCGCGATGCGGATCCGCTTGTACTGGGAGCGCGTCATGTAGCCCTCCTGGTTCTCCCAGTCGGCCACCGGGTCGTCCTTGGGCGTGGACGTCCAGGCGACGAGCAGTCGCTGCCCGTCGGGGCCGGTGAAACGGTCCCCGGCGGAGTCCGACGAGCGGTACCTCCAGCCGTCCGGGAGCCCGATCGAGTAGCCCTGACCGCCCTTGTACGTCTTCACCGCCTCGTCGTCCGGCGAGGCGGACGATCCGCTGCCGCTCGCACCGGCGCTCGCGGCCGGCGAACTGTCCGTCGTGTTCTGCTCGCCCGGGCCTTCGGTCGCGGTGTCGCTGTCCGTGTGCGAACCGCCGCCCTTGGTCCCGCTGCCGGCGGTCGCGCCGCTGGACACGGCGGCCTTGGTGGAGCCCTTCTTGTTGTCCCGCGAGCCGCTGTCGCCACCACGGAGGGTCAGCGCGAGCACGGTCCCGAGCACGGCGAGCGCCACGACGACGGCGACGATCACCAGCGTCCGCTTCGGCATCACATCGGTGAGCGGGGCCCGGGGCGGCTGGGCCGGGCGCGGCGGCCGGTCCGGGTCCGGGACGAGAGGCCATCCCGAACTCGGCTTCGCAGAATCGGAGTTCGATCCGAAGACGGCAGTGGTGTCACGTGTGCCGGACGACGCGGCCGCCGGACGGGGCACACCGGGCGTCCCGTCCGCGGGCGCCGCCGGGATCCCGGACGAATCGTCCTCGGCCGCCTCCGCGGTCGCGGACCCCGACCCCTTGGACCGCGCGGCCGTGGCGGCGGCCGCCGTGGCCGCACCGGCCGACACCGCGGCCTTGCGCACGGACCTGAGCGCCCCGCGCAGCCGCTCGGCGGCCTCCTCGCCCCGCTTGACGCCCGGACCCGAGGCGTCCTCGGCCGCCTTGCCCGAAGGCCCCTCGGGCAGCGGTGGCAGGGCCACGACCCGGGTCGCGTCCGCCGGCACCTCCTCCTCGAGATCGGGTGCGTGGAGGACCTCGTCGAGCATCGCCCGTGCGCCCCGGTCGTCCAGCCGCTGCTGGGGGTCCTTGGCGAGCAGCC
>NZ_JAYWVC010000190.1:0-14907 GCF_036281785.1 Streptomyces chiangmaiensis
GGCGCCGGTCCCACGCCGGTCACACGGTGACTCAACCGTGTCCGCCCGCCCGTACCAGACCGGTCTCGTACGCGAGGACGACCACCTGTACCCGGTCCCTGAGCCCCAGTTTCGTCAGAATGCGGCCGACGTGGGTCTTCACGGTGGCCTCGGACAGCACGAGCCGCCCGGCGATCTCCCCGTTCGACAGGCCCTGCGCGACCAGCACCATGACCTCGCGTTCGCGGTCGGTGAGTCGTTCCAGTTCCTTGCGCCGGGGCTCCGTCGTGCCACCCGGCAGCATCGGCGCGAACCGGTCGAGAAGACGGCGCGTGGTGGACGGCGCGACCACGGCGTCGCCGCTGTGCACGGAGCGGATGGCGGCGAGCAGTTCACCCGGCGGCACGTCCTTGAGCATGAAGCCGGAGGCGCCCGCCTTCAGCCCGGAGAACGCGTACTCGTCGAGGTCGAAGGTGGTCAGGATCAGCACCTTCGGGGGGTTGGGTTCGGAACAGATGCGGCGAGTGGCCTCCACGCCGTCCAGCTTCGGCATGCGCACATCCATGAGGACCACGTCGACCGCGGTGGAGCGCAGCACCTGGAGGGCCTCGACACCGTCGCCCGCCTCCGCGACGACCTCCATGTCCGGCTGGGCGGCCAGCACCATCCGGAACCCGGTGCGCAGCAGCACCTGGTCGTCGACGAGCATCACGCGGATCGGCATGGTGGGGGTCCTCCGGTCGGCCTTCGGTGGGTCGGGGCATGGGCGGGCGGTCGGGGGTGCACGTGTCAGTGGGCCGGTTTGAGCGGCAGCAGGGCGCTGATGCGGAAGCCTCCCCCGGGGCGGGGGCCCGCGTCCAGGGTCCCGCCGACCATCCCCACCCGCTCGCGCATACCGATCAGTCCATGGCCCTGACCGTCGGCGCCCCCCTCCTCGTACAGCTCGTGCGGGGCGCCCTTGCCGTCGTCCTCGACGAGCAGCCCGAGGCCGTCGTCGAAATAGACCAGGCGCACGCTGGCGCCCGTGTTGGGGCCCCCGTGCTTGCGGGTGTTGGTGAGCGCCTCCTGGACGATGCGGTACGCCGTGAGCTCCACACCGCTGGGCAGCGGACGCGGGGTGCCCTCCACCTTGAAGTCCACGGGCAGGCCCGCGCTGCGGCACTGCTCGACGAGCTCGTCGATCTGCTCGACATCGGGCTGCGGAACGTACTCCCCGGCCTCCTTGTGCTCGCCGGTGCGCAGGACACCGAGCAGGCGGCGCATCTCGGCGAGGGCCTGGCGGCCGGTCCCGGAGATCGTCTCCAGGGCCTTCTTCGCCTGGTCGGGGGCGGTGTCGAGGACGTACGCCGCACCGTCCGCCTGCACCACCATCACCGAGACGTTGTGGGCGACCACGTCGTGCAGCTCACGGGCGATACGGGCGCGCTCGGCGGCGACGGCGACCTTGGACTGCGCCTCGCGCTCCTTCTCCAGCCGGGCGGCGCGCTCCTCAAGCTGGGCGAGGTACGCGCGGCGGGTGCGCAGGGAGTCGCCGAGGACCCAGGCGAGGGCGAAGGGCACCGTCTTGAAGACCGCTATCGCGATGTTGCCCAGGACGCTCGTCTGCTCCTCCGGCCAGCGCAACTGGGCCACGGTTCCGGCCACCAGACCGGCGGCCAGACCGACGCGCGAGGCCCAGCGGGCGCCGTCCGCGGCGACCGTGTAGATGATCACCAACATCGCGAAGTCGGCGATGATGGCCTCCTGGTCGAGGACCAGCTGTGCCACCCCCATCGCGGCGGCCACGAGAAGCATCTTCTCGGGCATGCGGCGGCGCAGCGCGACGACCACGCCGAGCACGACGGAAACCGCGAGCCCGACGGGGAGCGATCCATGGTGGTTCCGCGCCCCGTGGAGGTTCGTCACGCTCACGCAGGAGAGCCCGAACAGGACGACGGCCCAGAAGCCGTCGACCCACGCGGGATGCCTGCGGAGGAAGTCATAGAGGCGCTGCACGTAACCCAGCGTAGGGAAGCGCACTGTGTGCATGGGTCAACCGGAGGGCCGATCCGGGGCGGACATGTGTACTCCGCAAGGTGGATGCTCCGTGATCCCGGACGGCTGGGGATGCGCGGACCCCGGACGGCCCAAAGTGTGCGCGCCCGGGCACGGGTCCCACGCACCGAGCACATGCGCCCGCACCGGCCGCCCCACCCCACCCGCACCCGTGGCCGCACCCGACCTAGCCTGACCCCGTGGCACACGAGGGCGACGGTGAGTGGCGTGGATGGCGGGCGGCGGCCGAGGAGGCGCTGTACGGGGCAGACGGGTTCTACCGCCGGCCCGAGGGGCCGGCTGGGCACTTCCGTACCTCCGTGCACGCCTCGCCGCTCTTCGCCGTCGCCGTGGCCCGGCTGCTGTGCCGGGTCGACCAGGCCCTGGGGCACCCCGCCGTGCTGGCGTTCGTGGACATGGCGGCCGGCCGGGGCGAGCTGATCGCCGGTGTTCTCGGCGCGCTGCCCCCGGACGTCGCCGCCCGCATCCGCGCGTGCGCCGTGGAGATCGCCGGCCGCCCCGACGGCCTCGACCCCCGGATCGAATGGCTCGAGGCGCCCCCGAAGCACATCACCGGCCTGCTGTTCGCGAACGAGTGGCTGGACAACGTGCCGGTCGAGGTCGCGGAGGCGGGCCCGGACGGCGTGGCCAGGCTGGTGCTCGTCCGGCAGGACGGCACCGAGCGCCTCGGAGGGCCCGTCGAGGGCGCGGAGGCCGACTGGCTGGAGCGCTGGTGGCCGCTGTCCGGCGAAGGGTGCCGCGCCGAGATCGGCCTCCCCAGGGACACCGCCTGGGCCGCCGCGGTCGCCACCGTGGGCCGTGGGCTCGCCGTCGCCGTCGACTACGCGCACCGCGAGGGCTCCCGGCCGCCCTTCGGGACGCTCACCGGCTTCCGCGCGGGCCGGGAGACCGCTCCCGTGCCGGACGGCTCCTGCGACATCACCGCACATGTGGCGCTGGACGCGTGCGCCCTGCCCGGGGCGCGGCTGCTGCCGCAGCGCACCGCCCTGCGCGCTCTGGGGATCTCCGGCGCACGCCCCCCGCTGACGCTCGCGTCGACGAACCCGACGGCCTACGTGCACGCCCTCGCACAGGCCGGAGCGGCCGCCGAACTCATCGCGCCCGGCGGTCTCGGTGACTTCGGCTGGCTGGTCCAGCCCGTCGGACTCCCGGACGCCTGTCTCGGGGATCTCGGGGGGCTATTTGTCGATGTCCCCGACCACGAAGAACATTGACCCCAGGATGGCCACCATGTCGGCGACCAGCGTTCCCGGCAGCAGTTCGGTGAGCACCTGGATGTTGTTGTACGAGGCGGAGCGCAGCTTGAGCCGGTAGGGCGTCTTGTCGCCCTTGCTCACCAGGTAGTAGCCGTTGATGCCGAGAGGGTTCTCGGTCCAGGCGTACGTGTGGCCCTCGGGGGCCTTGAGCACCTTGGGCAGACGCTGGTTGATCGGCCCGGGCGGCAGCGCGGCCAGCCGGTCCAGGCAGGCGTCGGCCAGGTCGAGCGCGTTGTGCGTCTGCTCCAGGAGGCATTCGAAACGGGCCAGGCAGTCGCCCTCCTGGCGGGTGACCACCTTCAGCGTGTCCTGGAGCTCCGGGTAGGCCAGATACGGTTCGTCACGGCGCAGGTCGAAGTCCACGCCTGAGGCGCGCGCGATCGGCCCGCTCACCCCGTACGCGTGCACGGCCTGCGGCGTGAGGACGCCCACGCCACGCGTGCGCCCCCGGAAGATCTCGTTGCCGAGCACCAGGTCGTCGAACCGGTCCATGCGCGAGCGCACATCGGAGACGGTGGTACGCGCGCGGTCCGTCCAGCCCGCGGGGAGGTCCTCCTTGAGGCCGCCCACCCGGTTGAACATGTAGTGCATGCGCCCGCCGGAGATCTCCTCCATGACGTGCTGGAGTTCCTCGCGCTCGGTGAAGGCGTAGAAGATCGGGGTGATCCCGCCCAGTTCCAGCGGGTACGAGCCGAGGAACATCAGATGGTTCAGGACCCGGTTGAGCTCCGCGAGGAGTGTGCGCATCCACACCGCGCGCTCGGGGACCTCCATGCCGAGCATCCGCTCCACGGCGAGCACCACGCCCAGCTCGTTCGAGAAGGCGGACAGCCAGTCGTGACGGTTGGCGAGCATGACGATCTGGCGGTAGTCGCGCGCTTCGAACAGCTTCTCCGCGCCGCGGTGCATATAGCCGATGACCGGCTCCGCACGCGTGATCCGCTCTCCGTCCAGCACGAGCCGCAGCCTCAGCACGCCATGGGTGGAGGGATGCTGGGGCCCGATGTTGAGCACCATGTCGGTGCTCTCCGCGGCGCCGCCGATCCCGACCGTGGTCTCCGTCGTGGGAGTCATGGACACAGTCTCTCGTACGTACGCTTGCGGCATGGAGATGGGGAGTGTGGGGAGGGCCGGTGAGCCCACCTGGACCGGGCTGCCACCGGGACTGCTGCGGATGCGGCGACTGCTGCTGGTGGTGTGGCTGGGACTGCTGACCGTGGCCGTGGGACTGCTCCCGGGGATGTTCGCCGGGCCGGTCTGGGCACTGGTGGCGCTGCTGCCGCTGGCGCTGCTGCTGTGGGGCTGGGTCATGCTCGGCCGCAACTGGCGGTCCTGGCGCTACGCCGAGCGGGCCGACGACCTGCTGATCAGCCGGGGTGTGCTGTGGCGGGAGGAGACCGTGGTGCCGTACGGGCGCATGCAGCTCGTCGAGGTCACCTCCGGGCCCGTGGAGCGGCACTTCGGGCTGGCGAGCGTGCAACTGCACACGGCCGCGGCCGCGACGGACGCGACCATTCCGGGTCTGGACCCGGCCGAGGCGGAACGGCTGCGGGACCGGCTGACCGCTCTCGGCGAGGCCCGGTCGGCGGGGCTGTGAGCACGCCTGCGGCAGAGCCCGCGATACCCGGCCGGCGCGAGATCACCGAGCGGCGGCTGCACCCCGTGACCCCGCTGCGGCGCGCCTGGGCGCCGGTCACCGTGGTCATCGGCTGGGCCGTGCACGATCCGGGGCAGGCCCAGGAACAGCTGACGAGACTGACCACGACCACACTCCTCGCAGGTCTCGCGACACTCCTCCTGGCCGCCGCCCTGTACGGCTTTCTGAGCTGGTGGTTCACGCACTTCGCGGTGACCGACACCGAACTGCGCATCCGCACGGGCCTGTTGTTCCGCCGCACGGCACACATACGTCTGGACCGGCTCCAGGCCGTCGACGTCACCCGGCCGCTGCTGGCCCGCATCGCCGGCGTCGCCAAGCTGAAACTCGACGTCATCGGTACGGACAAGAAGGACGAGCTCGCCTATCTCGGCGAGGTCGAGGCGCGCAGGCTCCGGGCCGAACTCCTCGCCCGCGCGGCCGGTTTCGCCCCCGAGACGGCGCGGGAGGTCGGCGAGGCGCCGGCCCGGACGCTGCTGCACGTGCCGCCGCGCATGCTGGCCGTCTCCCTGTTGCTCACCGGTTCGACGTGGGGCCTGCTGGTGGCCGCCCTCGTCGTTCCGCTGGTGCTGTGGTTCGTCACCCACGGCCTGTGGGCGGTGTTCGCCGTCGGGCTGCCGCTCGCCGGCGCCGCCACGAGAAGCGTGGGGCGGTTCGCCGTCGCCTACGACTGGACGGTGGGCGAGTCGCCGGACGGGCTCCGCATCGACCACGGTCTGCTCGACCGCGCTCACGAGACCGTGCCGCCGGGGCGGGTGCAGACCGTGCGCATCGTGGAACCGCTGCTGTGGCGGCGGCTCGGCTGGGTGCACGTCAGGCTGGACGTGGCGGGCTCGTCCAACTCCGTGCTGGTGCCCGTCGCCCCGCGCGAGGCTGCCGAGGCCGTGATCGCCCGAGTGCTGCCCGGGGTGACCGTGCCTTCGTCGCTGTCCCGGCCGCCGCGCCGCGCGCGCTGGTGCGTGCCGCTCTGGTGGCGCGGCCACGGACTCGCGGTCACGGACACGGTCTTCGCCGCCCGGCACGGCCTGCTGCGCCGCAGACTCTCCCTCGTACCGCATGCGAAGGTGCAGAGCGTACGGCTGACACGGGGGCCCTGGGAGCGGCTCATGAGGGTCGCCGACATCCATGTGGACACCGGTGCGAACAAGACGGTGACGGCGCGCCTGCGGGACGCCGAGGAGGCGGCGGCGCTGCTGTACGCCCAGGCGGACCGGTCGTGCACGGGGCGCAGGGACGCGCGGCCGGACCGGTGGATGGCGTCGTAGACGAGGCGTGGACGGCGAAGGGCGGCGGCACATGAGGTGCCGCCGCCCTTCACACGGGCCTGTCTGCCTCAGGACGCCGCGGTGCGCAGCCCCTGGACGTCGATCTGCTCCGTCTCGTCGTGGGCGGTCAGGTCGATGACCTGGCCGACGGCGCGTGCCTGCGGGTCCGCGGGCTTGAAGCCGGACTCGGACTCCGCCTTGTGCATCGCGAGCGCCTCCTGGCCGATGACGTCCGCGAGGTCATCGTTCTGCACGGAATCCAGGGTCTCCTTGGACTTCTGCGTACCGAAGAAGTCGAAGCCGCCCTCGACGGCCGGGCGGCGCCACGGAGCCGGCGGCACGACGGCCACGGCGGTCGGCACCGTGAAGTGCCCGGTGGCGTGCGAGGGCTTCTTGACGGACGGCTGTGCCTGGTGTGCGGCCGGGGCGGCGGCCGGCTCGGGCCCGGTACCCGCCGTGGGCTTCCCCGCGGCCCCGCCCTCCTCGCCGGAGGCGTCCTCCTCGGCTGCGGTCCTGGGCGCCTGAAGCTCGGCGGGGTTCCGTTTCCTGCCGCCGCCGCTGCCGGGGCCGCCCTTCTTGGGGGAGGTCCTCGTGGGGGCCGACGTCTTCCGGGCGGTGCCCGGCGTCCCGCCTGCGCCGCTCTCGTCCGGGGCGGGACTCGACTCCGCCGCCTCGCCGTCCTCGGCGGAAGCCGTGTCGCCGCCCTCGGCGGAGGCCGTCGCCTCCACGGCGTCCTCCATCGCCTCCTCGGCAGGGTCCGCCGACGGGGCAAGAGCCGCGTCCTCCTGCGGCGCGTCGTCGTCGTTCGTCAGCCGCGCCAGCGCCGAGCCGGCCCGCATGAAGAGCGAGGAACTGTCGGGCGAGAACACCCGCGCGGCCGGCGGCTCCGCCCTGGTGTCCTTCTCCGCCATGTCCTCGACCGGGGCAGCGACGCCCTCGTGGTCCCTCGCGTCCGCGGCGGTCTCGCTCCGGTCGGCGTCGTCCGACGCCTCCTGCGCGCCGGACCCCCCCGAGCCGCCCGCCGGCAGCTCCCGCGTGGGCGCCGTCGCCTCGATCGCCAGCAGACGGCGTCCCTCCAGGGCGCTCGCACGCTCCGTCTCCGCCGTGGCGTACCGGCGCAGCAGGGCCGCGTGCTCGTTGCGCAGATTGGCCAGTTCCGTGCGCTTGGCGCGAAGCCTCTGCTCCAGCTTGGTACGCAGCTCGCGCGACTCCTCCAGATCGGTCTCCAGCTCGGCGACCCGCTCCTCGTGGTGCCACTCGTCGCTCGCCCGTGCGCGGGTGAGATCGGCGACGCGTTTGCCCGCGGCCGCATCCCAGCGGCGCATGACGACAGCGCCCACGACCGTCGTCACCGCGGCGCCCGCGGCCAGCCCACGGAGCACCAGTGGCTCCGTGAACAGCCAGGGCCCCACGGCACAGACGACCGAGACGCCGGCGATCACCGAAGGGGGCAGCAGCCTGTGCAAGGGCGGAGAATGGCGGTGACGTCCACGTGGCATGGCCAGAAACTTACCGCGCGTAGGCGAATGATGGTGCCCCGCCCGGTAAAAACACGGCCATTCCGATACCTTCACCGCGCCCGCCGGCCCCGGAAAAGGGATGCGCCGCCCTCCCGCGCCCGGGCATCCCGAATCCGGCACCCCCTTCCGCCTCGGATACGCCGTGGCCGCCCGAGGGCCGGATCGGACGCTCCGCCGACCCCTTCCGGCGCGCCGAGACCTCCTTGCGAATCCGCCGTCGCGGCGGTCCAAGATCATTTCCCGGGGCCCGCTTTCGCGATCTTCCGGCCCGGCTTCCCCTCCCGGGAAAGGGACTTGACTGCGCCCCGCCCGGCGAATTCCGCGGCCACCCGGCAACAACACGTAAGGGTGACCGCTCCGCGGCGGAGCCGACCTCCTTCGGATCGCCCCGAATCCCGGTCGGCGGCGCCGCGCATTCACCCGCTCAGCGGTCGCTGAGCCGTCCGCTGAGCCACTGCAGCGCCGCCGGGATCTCCCGCCGCCAGGTGTTGAAGTTGTGGCCGCCGCTGTCGAGCAGGATCGAGGAGATCCGGGTCGGCTTCCTCGCCTGCACCTGCCGTATGAACTCGAGCGTGGACCTGTAGCCCTTCTCCCCGACCCTGCTGCTGGTGACGAGCAGTGAGGTGTCCGGCGCGGCCAGGTGCTTGAGACACCACCACAGGTCGGCGCGGTTGCGCAGGTCCTTGTTCCCGCGGAAGAGGTCGCCCGTGGTCGGGTCGATCGGCGCCCTGTAGTACGGCGACAGCCCTGCGCCGGCGGCGTAGACGTCGGGGTGGTGCATCGCCAGCTTCAGCGCGCAGTAGCCGCCCGTGGAGTCGCCGATGACGCCCCAGCTGCCTGGCCTCCTGCCGACCCGGTAGTGGGCCGTCACCGCGTCGGGGAGGTCCTTCGCGAAGAAGGACTCGGTCTGCGGCCCGCCCGGGATGTCCACGCACTCCGTGTCACGTGGCGGCGCCACGGTCGGCCGCAGCATCACCAGGATCATCGGCTGCATCCTGCCGTTCTCGGCCAGCTCGTGCGCCGTCTGCGGGTACCGCAACCCCTTGATGAGCGCCTCGGCCGTGCCCGGGTAGCCCGTGAGCACGAGGGACGCGGGGAACGTCCGTGTGCGGTACTGCGGCTGGAAGTACTCGGGCGGCAGATACACGAACGCGGGCGACGCGATGCGGGTCGTCCGGCCGACGACTTCGACCTTCTGGATCTGACCGCCGTCCTCCGGACGCGCCCCGCCGGGGACGGTCACCTGCCGGGTGCCGACCACCCGGAGCGGGCCGCCGCCCGCACCTGCCACACCGTGGTCGACGACCACACCCTGCCCGCTCTCCCGGCCGAACAGGTCGGCCCAGGTGGCGTAGAACCCGAACGCCTGGTTGGCCACCAGCCCGATCGACGCGAACACCGTGATCTGGGTGGCGAACAGCAGACCGACCCGCCCGCTGACGGCCCGCCAGCTGCGCCGGGCCAGCCTCGGCCAGTACCAGACCGTGCCGATGAACAGCACCAGCGCGAACGTGACCACCAGTACCAGCACTTTGTTGCTCGTGAGACCCATGGGCTCTTCCCCGCCTGCGCTTTCCGTCCCATGGAGCCGCCCCCGTGCTTAGCGAGGGCTTGCCCCGGACTTTCCTTCAGCTTTGAGCCGGCTTTGTGATGGGGAGTGAACCTCTCTCCCCAAGACACCGTCCTAGAGGGCGCAATGTCGCCGGATGCCCGAATCGGCACCGGACTCCAGGTCTCTCGCAGAACTACGGGATGCGATGTCTGTCAGGATAGATGGGGAAAAGTCGGGCGAGGTTCCAGAGCGATCACGCGTAGTGCGGCGCATACTTCGTGGCCCGCGCCCGGAGGCCGTCCCCGCGCTGATCGCCCGGGCCTGCCTGCTCGTGGGATTCCTGGACATCGCCGGGGGTGTGTTCCCGCGCTTCCGGCACAGCCGGATGCACCGCATCGCCGAGGTGCTGCCCGGCTCGCTCGGTCCGTTCGCCGCGGCCCTGTCGCTGAGCGCCGGCGTCCTCCTGCTGCTCCTCGCACACGGGTTGCGACGACGCAAGCGCCGGGCCTGGCGCGCCGCCGTGATGCTTCTTCCCGCGGGCGCCGTGGCGGAGTACGTCTATCGCCACTCGGTCATCGGCATGCTCATCTCGGTGGCACTGCTGCTGCCGCTGCTGCGTCACCGAAGTGAGTTCGCGGCTCTGCCCGACCCGCGCAGCCGATGGCGCGCGCTCGCCAACTTCGTGCTCATGGGGGCCGGTTCGCTGGGCCTCGGCCTGGTCATCGTCAGTGCCCATCCGCACCGCATGGTGGGCGACCCGAGCCTGTCCGACCGCATCCAGCACGTCCTGTACGGCATGTCCGGCTTCGAGGGCCCGGTCGACTACACCGGCAACACCTCCTGGACGGTGGGCTTCTCGCTCGGCGCCCTCGGTCTGCTGACCGCGATCACGACGATCTACCTGGCCCTCCGCCCCGAACACCCGGCCGCCCGGCTGACCGAGGAGGACGAGGCACGGCTGCGCGCCCTGCTGTACAAGCACGGCGGACGCGACTCCCTCGGCCACTTCGCGCTCCGCCGCGACAAGGCGGTCGTCTTCTCGCCGAGCGGCAAGGCGGCGGTGACCTACCGCGTCGTGTCGGGCGTGATGCTGGCCAGCGGCGACCCGATCGGTGACGTCGAGGCCTGGCCCGGCGCTATCGAGCGGTTCATGGACGAGGCCAGGGCCCACTCCTGGACCCCCGCGGTCATGGGCTGCTCGGAGACCGGCGGCGAGGTGTGGACCCGCGAGACCGGGCTGGACGCCCTCGAGCTGGGTGACGAGGCGGTGGTGGATGTCGCGGATTTCTCCCTCTCCGGGCGCGCGATGCGCAACGTGCGCCAGATGGTGAAGCGCATCGAGCGCGCAGGGTACGAGACCCGGGTACGGCGCATCCGTGACCTCGGCGAGGGCGAACTGGAGCGCATACGGCGGGCCGCCGAGGACTGGCGCGGTACGGACAGCGAACGCGGCTTCTCGATGGCGCTCGGCCGCATCGGCGACGCCGCCGACGGTGACTGCCTGATCGCCACGGCGCACAGGATCGACGGGGCGGCGCGCAGTGCCTCGGGCCGGGCGGCGGCAGCGGGGCGGGCGGACGACGAGACGGGACCGTACGGCGATCTCAAGGCGGTCCTCCACTTCGTCCCGTGGGGCACGGACGGGATCTCGCTGGACCTGATGCGCCGTGACCGGTCGGCGGACCCCGGCATGAACGAACTGCTGATCGTGGCCGCGCTCCAGGCCGCGCCGAAGTTCGGCATCACCCGTGTGTCCCTGAACTTCGCGATGTTCCGCTCCGCCCTGGCACGCGGCGAAAAGATCGGCGCGGGCCCGGTGCTGCGGGCGTGGCGGGGGTTGCTGGTCTTCCTCTCCCGCTGGTTCCAGATCGAATCCCTGTACAAGTTCAACGCGAAGTTCCAGCCGCGCTGGGAGCCGCGCTTCGTGGTCTATGCGTCCTCCCGCGACCTGCCGCGCATCGGCCTCGCGGCCATGCAGGCGGAGGGCTTCGTGAACCTGGCCCTGCCCCGCTTCCTGCGCCGTACGGCCCGGGCACCGCGCCCGTGTGTCCACGGCCTCGCGGAACGCGGGGTCGCGGACCGCGGCATGGGCGCGGCGAGCCGCGCCTGACCGAAGCGGCACACCGCACGGCACGCGCCACACGTGGTGTGCCCGTCCTCCCACGGACAAGCACGGCGCATGGGCGGGCCGGGGCACCAGCCCCGACCCGCCGCGGCCGCCACCGCAACACCCGTTCCGGACCCTCCCCGGCCGCACCGCACACCGCTCCCGGCCGGCCGGCGCGGCGCTCACCCACCACACGCGCCCTCGACCGCCCCGGGAGCCGAGCGGGAGACCGCAGGGGGCCTACGCTGAACGTATGAGCACGAAGACCGGGCGGGGCCACGTGGCAGGCCTTCCGACATGGGACCGCTGTGCGGTCATGGGGGTCGTCAACGTCACCCCCGACTCCTTCTCCGACGGCGGCCGCTGGTTCGACACCACCGCCGCCGTCAAGCACGGCCTCGACCTGGTCACCGAGGGCGCCGATCTCATCGACGTGGGCGGCGAGTCCACTCGTCCCGGCGCCACCCGCGTCGACGAGGCGGAGGAGTTCCGGCGCGTCATCCCCGTCGTCCACGGCCTCGCCTCCGAAGGCGTCACGGTCTCCGTCGACACCATGCGCGCCTCCGTCGCCGAAAAGGCCCTCGCCGCCGGAGCCGCCCTCGTCAACGACGTCAGCGGAGGCCTCGCGGACCCCGCCATGATCCCGGTCGTCGCGGCGGCGGGCGCGCCCTTCGTGGTCATGCACTGGCGGGGCTTCCTGGAGGGCGGCAACGTCCGGGGCGTCTACGAGGACGTGGTCGGCGAAGTCGTCGACGAGCTGCACGCGCGCGTGCAGGCCGTCCTGGAGAACGGCATCGCCCCCGACCGGATCGTGGTCGACCCCGGCCTCGGCTTCTCCAAGGAGGGCGAGCACGATCTGGCCCTGCTCGCCCACCTGGACCGCCTGCACCGCCTCGGCCACCCCCTGCTCGTCGCCGCCTCACGCAAGCGTTTCCTGGGCCGTGTACTGGCAGGTCCCGAGGGTGCGCCGCCACCCGCACGCGAACGCGACGCCGCCACCGCCGCCGTCTCCGCACTCGCCGCCCACGCCGGCGCATGGGCCGTGCGTGTCCACGAGGTACGCGCGACGGCGGACGCCGTACGCGTCGCACGCGCCATCGAAGGAGCCCGGTGAGCACCGCCCACACGGATGTGGAACAGGTCGAACAGGCCAACACCGCCTTCTACGAGGCGATGGAGCGGGGGGACTTCGAAGAGCTGTCCTCTCTGTGGCTCGCGCCCTCCGACCTCGGTGTCGACGAGGAGTATCACGACCCTGCCGACGTCGGCGTCATCTCCTGTGTGCACCCCGGCTGGCCCGTGCTGACCGGCCGCGGCGAGGTCCTCAGGTCCTACGCACTGATCATGGCGAACACCGAATACATCCAGTTCTTCCTCACGGACGTCCACGTCTCGGTGACCGGTGACACCGCCCTGGTGACGTGCACCGAGAACATCCTCAGCGGTGGCCCGACCCCCGAGGACAGCGACGAGCTGGGTCCGCTCGTCGGACAGCTCGTGGTCGCCACGAATGTGTTCCGCCGCACTCCCGACGGCTGGAAACTCTGGTCGCACCATGCCTCCCCCGTCCTGACCGAAAGCGATGACGAGGAGGAGGACGACGCTCCCGCTTAAGATGCTTTCTCCATTTAAACGGACAACTGCCCCCGTACGAGGGGGTGAACGGCCCCACCGAGGGCGGTAGGCGGCTGATAGTGGTTGGAATCACCTACTCCTGGGTATGGGCGGCTACCAACCCGTGAGCCACCCTGTTCCCCAGGGGAAACGCCGGATGAACCCTCCTGACCATCGCGCGGGCGCGGGCCCCCGCGGGCCTGGGCCCTCAGTGTCCGCAGGTAGATTCGTTCGGGGCCGGTGCACCGACCGCACTCGGTGAATGCCTGCCGCTGTCGACGATTGCAGGAGTGATTCGCGTGGATCGTGTCGCGCTGCGGGGCCTGAAGGCCCGCGGGCACCACGGCGTGTTCCCCAAGGAGCGCGAGGAGGGCCAGACCTTCATCGTGGACCTCGTCCTGGGTCTGGACACCCGGCCCGCCGCGGCCGACGACGACCTGACGAAGACCGTGCACTACGGCGTCGTGGCCGAGGAGGTCGTCGCCCTGGTGGAAGGGGAACCCGTCGACCTGATCGAGACGCTCGCCGAGCGCATCGCCTTCTCCTGCCTCACACACCCACCTGTCCGCGAGGTCGAAGTCTGCGTCCACAAACCGGACGCACCGATCACGGTCCCTTTCGACGACGTGACCGTCACCATCACCCGGAGCCGAGTATGAGCGCCTTCTTCACCGGGGGTCAGAGCGACCCGACCGTCCAGCCGGTGCCCGCCTCCGTGGTGGAGCGCGTGGACGCCGCCGACACGACACTGCAGAACCCCAAGCGCGCGGTCATCTCCCTGGGGTCGAACCTGGGCAACCGCCTGGAGACGCTCCAAGGCGCGATCGACGCCCTCGAGGACACCCCGGGCGTACGCGTCAAGGGGGTCTCGCCCGTGTACGAGACGGAGCCCTGGGGCGTGGCGCCGGGGAGCCAGCCGACGTACTTCAACGCGGTGGTCGTCGTGAAGACGACCCTGCCCCCCTCCTCCCTCCTCGAGCGCGCGCACGCCGTGGAGGAGGCCTTCCACCGGGTGCGGGACGAGCGCTGGGGGGCACGCACCCTCGACATGGACATCGTCTCCTACGCGGAGGTGGTCTCCGAGGACCCGGTGCTGACGCTGCCGCACCCACGTGCCCACGAGCGGGCGTTCGTGCTCGCCCCGTGGCACGACCTGGATCCCGGGGCCATGCTGCCCGGCCGCGGTCCGGTGGCCGAACTGCTCGCCGCCGTCACCCGCGAGGGTGTCACCGCCCGCGCCGACCTGGAACTCAGGCTGCCCGAGTAGTCGTTAAGGTCTACCGGGCCGGGGATCCTTCCCCGCGCCACCGCCGTCCAAGGACGAGCGTTCGGGCTGACGAAGGGGCATCGTGAAAGAGCTGCGCATCAGGACGCTGGCGGCGGTGTTCGTGGTGGCCGGAGTGCTGTCCTGGGCTGGTGCCCGCCTGTGGAACTCGGTGGGCACCCTGCCCAGGGTCCCCTTGGCCGCGCCCATCGTCCTCGCTCTGATCGCCGTGGTCCTGGTGGCCACGGCGCTCTCGCTCCGCTCCCGTCTCAAGGCCCAGCGGGAGCGCCGCCCGGGCGCCAAGGGCGTCGACCCCCTGATGGCGGCCCGCGCGGTCGTCTTCGGCCAGGCGAGCGCCCTGGTCGCCGCTCTGGTCGCCGGCATGTACGGCGGTACGGGCGTCTTCCTCCTGGAGTCCCTGGACATCCCCACCCGCCGGGACCAGGCCGTCTACGCCGGTTTCTCGGTGCTCGCCGGCATCGCCGTCATAGCGGCGGCCTTCTTCCTGGAGCGCGTCTGCAAACTCCCGGAGGACGACGAGCACAACGGAGGTCCGGCGTCGGTCTCCTAGCTAGTGCGGCGACCGGAAAGGTTCACCGGCTCGCGACGCCCGGCACGGCGCCTCGCCGCGTTGTCGC